>JAJRWW010000366.1 GCA_024276595.1 Myxococcota bacterium | reverse complement strand
GGTTGCCACCTCGAAGCGCACCGTTGTCCGCCGTCCCTCAAAGCGGCGGGTGTCGATGACCAGCGGCCGGGGGGCCCAGCTCGCCGGGCCTCGCACGCGCGGCCAGCGCACCTGGCCCACTCGCTCTTTCTCCACGAAAACTTTGAGGGTCACTGGTGCTCCCACGCCGCCGCTCTGCAGCACCCCGTAGCTGACCTCCAGGGAACGGCCCAGGCGCTGGTCGGGGAAGGAGATCACCAGGGTGCCCCGCTCGTCCGGGTGAGCCCAGAGCCCGAAGCGGTTGAGCAGGTTCCACTCCTCTGCCACCGGGCCCACCCAGCGGCGCCCCTTGCCGCAGATCCAGCGGCCCATCTGGAAGACGTCGCACCCTTTCGTTCGCCCGTCCCGGAGGCGGAGCGTCACCCGGGCGTTGCCTATGTCGTGGGTCAAAGAGCGCGGGGTCGAGGGTCGCCCCAGCAGGCCGGATGCCTTGGCCAGCAGCAGCGCCACAACGGCCGATCCCAGGGCGACCACCAGGCGGCGCCCCCAGGGCGCGAGCCTCTGCACCAGGGGACGGACGCGGGTGAGGATGGGCTCGAAGAGCAGGGGGCGACGCCTTCCCATCAGGATGATCCCCATGGCCAGCAGTGAGAGCAGGGTCAGCATCCGGCCCAGGTAGTCGGCCCAGAGCAGCCCGTAGGTGAAGACCGTGGTTCCCTTTCCCAGGGGAACCATCATGAGGCCGCGGACCCTGGGGGCGAGGCCATCGTAGGCGCGGATCCGAAGCTCCCGGTCACCCCGCCGGGCGCTCCACGCGGCGAAATGCGCCACGTGCAGCACCAGGAAGAGATCCGGCCCCGCCTCCCTGGCTGTGATAGTGATCCGCTCATCGCGGAACCTGGCCGAGAGGCCGAGGGGAGCGGGGTCCACGCGCTCGTACCGTGGGGTGCCGCTGGAGCCGGATACCCGGCGCAGCACAGTGTATCGCTCGGGTCTGTAGCCTTCCAGCTCGTAGAGAGCGAGCCGTCCGCGCCGGGCCACCTCCCGGGCCCAGCGCGGCGCCGCCCGGGTGCCGTTGGTGATCAGGAAGCGCACGTTGAGGGCGGCCAGGTCCTCCCTGGTGCGAGGGACCACCTGAGGGCTGAGGTTGGCGCGATACTTGAATGTTTCTGATGGAATAAAGCTGAGCTTGACCTCTGGAACGTCGCAGTAGGTGGCACCGTTGGCCATCTCGTGGTCGTTAAAGCCTGAGAGGTAGCCCAGCCGGAAAAAGCCAGCCCTGGGGTCGCGGCGCGCCTGGCACACCCGGTCCAGTAATGCGCGAAAGTCCCGCAAGAAGGGCCCCTTCTCTCGAATGTTCACCATCTGTCCCACCGGCAGCAGCCGCCTCTCGGCCAGGCTCCAGCAGAGGGGCAGCACAAAGGGGGCTGCCAGCAGGCACAGGGCCGCGGCCAGCCCCACGCGCCTCCATGACCACGCTCCTGTGACACCTCCCGTGGTAAGGAGCGCGGCGTGGCCGGGCTCACGTGGCTCGTCGGGCGTGCTGGTGCCGGGTGTTGGCGCCACGGGGGAGCGTACGAGCAGCCGCTGCACCAGGAACCCGGCCAGCAGAAACCAGGTGAGCTTGACGAAGATCACGAAGCGCTGAAACTGCACGAACCGGGCAGAGGCGATCCAGCCATCCAGCCCGAGCTCGTTGTAGGTGGTGAGGGATCCCGCCAGCAGAAAGACGCCAGAGAGCGCAAAGAGGTAGGAGGCCACTGGGTGCCGGTCCCGCAGGGAGAGGATCCCGCCCAGGGCTCCGAGAACGAGCGGCCAGGCCCAGGCGTTGCGCCAGAGGTTGGCGGCCAGGATCCCGTCGGCGATGTCGGAGATGGGCTTCCACTGGTTGGTGACGTGGGCGGAGAAGCCGGGAGCCATGTGAAAGAAGGGCAGCAGCCAGTAGGCCGCCAGGCCCAGCCCGAGCCCGAGCCCTGCCAGGGACTTGCCGAGGATCCGTTCGTCTCCTGGAGCACCCCGGAGGAGGTGCAGGAGCAGATAGAGGGGCAAGGCCACCAGCAGGAAGATGAGCGTCACCGGGTGCGCCAGCAGTGCGGCCCCGGTGGCCACGCCAAAGCGTAGCAGGTGACGCCAGCCCCGAGCGCTGAGCAGGAGATGAAGCTCAAACAGCGCAAGGAATCCAAGGGTTATCCCCAGGTGAAGGGGCCAGACCCCGTAGCGAACGGTGAAAATGTACCCGCCCTCCCGGAAGCCTCCCATGTCCGTGAGCACGAAGAGGGCGGCCACCAGGCCGGCGACGGGTCCAAATAGCCTCCTCCCCATGTGGTAAAAGGCGCCCACACAGAAGGCCAGGACGCCGAAGAACCCCAGCGCGTAGGTCGCCTCCCAGGAGAGGGCCTTGAAGGTCGCGTGGCGCACCAGCCCCATCCAGTAGTCTCCCAGCGGTGGGTAGAGCACCTCCGCCGGGTATCCGGCGCCGCTCTGGTGGGTCCAGCCCGAGATGCGCCCGCTGGGCAGCAGCTTCTCCGACAGGAGCCAGGCCTTCCACTCGTGCACGGTGTGATCCGCCTGCCAGGGCATTGCTCCCCCCAGGAGCTGGGAGTACAGGGCAACGAGCAGGGTCAGGAGGATGAGCGGCCCGGCAGCCTCCACCAGCAGCCTGCGCCAGGTCCAGCCGAGATCGCCCTCGACACATCCCCCGAGGCGTCGGGACCAGGGCAGGGGGCGTTGAAGGAGAGGACGGGCCGCCAGCAGGAGCAGCCAGACCCCTCCGAGCCAGGCGGCGGTGCCCAGTAGCTGCACCAGGTAGGAGCGAGGAAGCCACGCAAGCAGCGCCCCGCCCAGGGCGAGGGCTGCTCCGAGGAGGGGCACCAGCCGCGCCGCCCGAGGGCTCACCGAGCCGGCTCCACCCGCACGCCCTCACCGGGCACCGCGCGCCGACGCAAAAGCAAACGCGAGCTCCGGTTCAGCGCGGCCAGCTCCTGGGGACCCAGGTCGTACCCCTCCACCTCCAGCTCCTGGGGCTGAAAGTAGCGCGACTGCGGGACGTAGCGCAGTGGCATGTCATCGCCCACCTTCAGCCTGGTCACGGTGGCTCCCGCCTCGAGCACCAGCTCGTCCGTCACCTCCAGGCCGGAGCCGTCCACGCGGATCTTGCGGTCGAAGCGCACGGGCACCGAGCTGGCGCGGGTCATGAGCACCTTGCGGATGAGCCCCTTCATCTCCTTGGCCGCACGGGCGTTCCAGCCCGTGCTGAGCATGGTCGCCCTGAAGGCCATCATCTTCAGAGGCGTGAAGGTCTGGGTGGGCACCTTGTGACACCTCCCCTGCACCCTGAGGGTGTCCCCGGTCTGGTCCTGCTGGTGGCTGTCGTCGATCCACTGGGAGGTGAAGATGGTCCCGTCGGCCAGCTCTCCCACCACGCCGGAGTCCACCAGCAGGGGCTTGCCCGACGGGAGCTCGAAGAGCTTGATGACTCCGCCTCGGGCCAGGTTGACCACCATGTAGCCCCAGGTGGTGCGGCGGGCCTGGATCTTGGCCTGGGGGAACCTGGCCACGAAGGGCTCCCGCTCGTAGGGCAGCGGCTCGCGCCGGGAGGGGTCGGGTCGGGGCCCATGATCCAGGTAGGCCTGGAGGAACTCCGGGATGCGGTAGACGAAGTAGCGCTCCGCCTGGAGCCCCGGCCAGACCGAGGCCCCGGCAGCGAAGCCCTCCAGCATCCGGTCGGCCATGGAGGCGGCCAGGGGGACCCGCTCCGCCCACAGCTCCATTCCGTGGGGGTAGAAGTGCAGGGTCTGGCGGCTTCCGAGGGTGCCCCCGTAGTGCCCATCCGGTGTGATGAAGTAGGAGCAAAATGGGATCGCCCGGCGGATGACCTGCTCGATGCGCTCCTCCGGGCGAATGCGGTGGAGCTTTGCCAGGAAGCTGACCGTGGCCGAGAGGTAGCCCGGGTCGGCACCGTCGTACTCCAGGCACCACCCCTCTGGGTGGCAGTGGCGCATGAGCTCGTCCATGCGCTCGTGGTACAGGGCCCAGAGCCCATCGTCGTCGAGCATGAGCGCCGCCTCGGCCACCGGCAGGGCGGCCATGGCGTGGTGGTTGGCCAGCACCCCGATCTCGTCGTTCTCCCCCAAAAAGCGTGCCGCTGAGCGCACGGAGGCCAGCAAGCGCCCCCTGGCCTCCGGGGCCATGTGCTCTCCCACCAGCCGGTAGCAGCCCACCATGGCGTGAACCAAGAAACCCGTGGGTCCGGCCCATCCCCGCTCGTTGGGGTAGAACTCGTCGAAGGAGCCGTCCCCGTGCTGGATGCGGGTCAGGTAGTCCAGGCCGGCCAGGATCCAGCGCAGGATCTTGGGCTGGCCCTCGAAGCGATTGCCCGGCATCTGGTGGGCCCAGGCAAGGGCCAGCCCGTGCAGACCGAACTGCGCTATGGCGGAGGGGAAGTCCATCACCCGGGTGAGCCAGAACTCCCTGTTGGCGCAGCCGTATGTTGGGGAGAACTCGTTGCGATCCATGGTGGACAAAAAGCGCGGCAGCTCCTCTAGCCCCAGCTCCGCGTAGATCCGCCTCCCGTGCGCCTTGATTGTCGGGTCGTCTCTGCTCATGTCATCTGCCCGTGGGCCGGGTGGCCCGGCCGCGTTCATGTGGTTGCCGAGGGTACGGGGCCGGCGCAGCGGCTGTCAAGGCGACGGCCGTTGCGGATCCCCCAGACACCAGGCCCCGGCTCCTGGCCAGGCGCTCGCCTTCTCGGCCGCGCTCAGTCGCAGGCGTCGCCCACGCCATCCAGGTCCAGGTCGAGCTGGTTGGAGTTGGGTACCAGGACGCAGTTGTCCTCGAAGTCTAGGACCCCGTCCAGGTCGGTGTCCCGCCTGCCCGGGTGCCAGTCCGGCTCCCCATCGAAGGCGGGATCGGTGGTCAGGAGCTGGGCTCCGGTGCCGTCGATGTTGATGGCGGAGATGTCGCTGGCGGGAGGAGCGGTCTGGAAGACGACCCTGGTGTCGGTCATCCAGTCCACCACCAGCTCGGCGCCGCCGGAGAGGACCGTGGCGCCGACGGTTGTCGCGACGTCGATCCAGAAGATACCCCCGCCCTGCCGGTAAAGGAGCCGGGCGCCGTTGCTGGACCAGCGCGCCGACTGGAGGCCGCACCCGGAGAGGCAGCCGCCCACGAGCTGCTGGAGGGCGGAGCCGTCCACCCGCACCGAGAAGATGCCCGGGTAGTCGCCCCCCGCGATGAACTGCGAGAAGGCGATCAGATCCACGAAGGGGTGCATGTCCGGGTCCAGCTCCTGGTTCTGTCCGTCATAGAAGCTGGCGTCCACGCTGGTGGTGACGTCCACGATCCGCAGGGTCCGGTCCGTGCCGGCGGTGTAGATGATGCCCTGACCGTCGCGAGCCCAGGAGAGCCCCCCGGTCACCGGCGCCTGTAGCACCGACGTCAATCCGGTGCCGTCGCTGTTGACCACGTAGATGGTAGGATCGCCTCCACAGGTCACCGCGTCTCCCCCATACCTGAAGGCCACCCGGGAGCCATCGGGGGACCAGCGGGGGCCGTGGGCTCCCTCGCAGGTGTCTGAGCCCGAGGCGGCAAAGGTGAGCTGCGCCAGGTTGCTCCCGTCGTCTGTCATTGTCCACAGCTCGAACCGGCCGGTGCGGTCCGACACGAAGACGATGTGGCCCTGGGCCGAGGAGCAGTCGGCGGAGCAGCCGTCTCCGCCCAGGGTGTTGCCGTCGTCGCAGACCTCGCCGGTGTCGATGAGGCCGTTGCCGCACACGCTCACACAGCCGGAGACATCGAAAGAGCAGTCCGCCTGGCAGGCCAGTGGGCCACCGCCGGAGTAGCCTATGGACTCACAGGTGGCGCCGCCCAGGTCCGTTCCTTCGCAGGACTCGTATGCGGCCTGGAGGATACCGTCTCCGCAGAAGAGCTCGCAGCCCGAGACGTCGTGCTGGCAGGAGGCGTCGCAGGCGAGCGTTCCCCTGTGAAACCCCACCGACGTGCAGTTGCGCCCGCCCAGGTTGGTTCCGTCGCAGGCCTCCACTCCGAAGAGGATGATGCCGTCTCCGCAGCGGCCCGTACAGCCTGTGGTGTTGAACTGACAGCTCGCGGTGCAGGCGAGCGCTCCACCGTAGTACCCGAGGCTCTCGCAGGTCTCATTGCTCAGGTCCGTGGAGTCGCAGGCCTCGGACCCTCCTGCCAAGCCGTCCCCGCAGCTAGTGTCACATCCAGTGGTGTCGAAGTAGTCGCAGGTCGCCCTACAGGCCAGGGCGCCCCCCTGGAAGCCGAGGCTCTCGCAGGTGCGCCCACGCAGGTCGTCGCCGTCACAGATCTCGCTCTCGTCGGCGACCCCGTTCCCGCAGCTAGTCTGGCCATCTACCCCGCCGTCGGGAGTTGTCACGCACTGGCTGCCGAGCTGCACATACCCGATGGCGCACTCGCAGCGGGGCGCACCTCCGACAACGACGCAGGCGCCGTGGTCTCCGCAGTCGATCCCGGCGCACCGGTCCGTGTCCGGCGGAAAGCATGCGCTCCCCGGCAGCGCGAGGGAGAGACACAGCGCCAGGTGAAGACGGAGGAGAGTGGACTTTCGTACAGGCGGCATGGTCGATCTACTCCTCCACGCAGCTCGGGGCTCCGGGCTCCACGTTCAAGCCCTCGTCGAAGATCGGCCAGTAGGGAGACTCCATGGCCAGCCCGCCGAGGCAGTGCTGGCCAGCGCCCGTGCCAACCCCCAGGCAGTCCCGCGGGAGCAGGATCTGCAGCTCCACGTCTCCACCCTGAAGCGACACCATCCGCTCGGACTTGAGGCGGAGAGAGCCGCTCTGCCAGCCGCGAACCCGCACGTACAGGATCTTGTCGTACATGTCCCCTGGCTTGATGGCGATGCGCAGGGGGAAGGTCACCGGCGAAAGATCCGTGGCGTCATCGGGATCCACCGCAAAGGTGCGGCTGTATGGGGTGCACAGGGCGTCTCCCGCCTCGGTGGCCGAGGCGGCCACCGTGACCTCCAGCCGATCCAGCTCCTCTCGCGGAGAGAACCCGGCCACGGCGACCTCCACCACCACCCTGTTGTCGGGCTGGCCGCAGCCGCCCACCCAGGGGAGGAGAGTCGCCAAAAGCGCCAGCTTGGTCATGTGCCGCTCGAGTGCTCTCATCTGAGCTGCCATGAAAGGTCCACAGCGGTGTCCCCTCGCGCACGGTCCCAGACCAGCATCCCTGTGGTCACTCCGGCCGCCACGACTGCCACGGAGACCAGAGTCCAGAACCACCAGCGCTTGTAGACGGGCCTGGCCGCACCGCCCAGGCCGAGGGGGATCAGGCCCACGTTCTCTCGGGTGGTCTCCCCGGGATGCACCAGAACGGTCAACGCCTGGCTGCTGTGACCGGGCGCGCCGACACGCACCTTGTGGCTCCCCACCGACAGCTCCAGCTCCAACGGCAGTGGCCGGGGGGGGCCGCCGTCGATGGAGGCCCGGGCTCCCTCCACCGGGGAGGAGATGAACACCTTGCCCACGAGCGCCTTGGGTTGGAGACGAATGCCCAGGCTGACGAGCTGGCCAGCCGTAACGGTGACCTGGGTGCGCACAGTCCTGTAGCCAGGGGCAGAGATCTCCACCATTCGGCGCCCGGGATCCACGAGCACGACCGAGGCAAGGGGGGCTCTGCCCACGACCCGTCCGTCCACGCGTACGGAGGCGCCCTCTGGGGACACGCCCAGCTTCAGGCGCCCCAGGCGCCGGGCCATTGCCGCAATGATGCGCTCGATCTGCCGGCGCCTCCAGAGGGCCAGCTTGCGGCCTCGCTGGCGGATGTAGCGCCTGAAGGTGTTGATGGCCCTTCGGTACTGAAACAGGGCCTTGTAGCAGTTGCCGATGTTGTAAAGGACCACCGACTTGGGTCTGATCTTGAACGAAGCCAAGAAAAGCGCCAGGGCGTCGGGGTACTGCTGCCGGGCGAAGGCGTTGAGCCCCTTGAAAAACAGCCGCCGCGCCCTGCGCTTGTCCGAGGTGGAGAGCCTGGGCTTTTTCGCGTGCGCCGGAGCTGCGGCGGCCGGGGGGCCCAGGCACGTCGAGAGCACGATTGCAGCGAGGAGACCACCAAGAACGGGGATCCAGCTCCTCCACCGGGCCTCGCCGGAGGAGCCCGTGCCTCCAGGCGCAAGGGAACCCATGGGAGCGCCGCTGGACTGGTTGCCTGTGTCGGTCATGAAGATGTCGCTCAAGCCGTGATGGCTGCCGAGACAGCCTACATGATTACCACTCAGAGGGTGTTTTGTCGCCCGCTTTGCCACCACCTCTCATCGGCCAATGTCGGCTATGCCGCCTCCAAGCATCGGCTCAATCTCGCCCCATTGCAAG
>JAJRWW010000365.1 GCA_024276595.1 Myxococcota bacterium | reverse complement strand
CCTGGCTCCAGGCCCATGGGCCCCGAGCCCCGGGTAATAATAACCCTGATGTAAGACTCCGGGTTCCCGGCAGCCGCCAGGGTCGCGCGGATGTCCCGCGCGATGGGCGCAAGCCCTCCGGGCAGCCGGATCACCAACCTGGCGGCGCTCTTTTGCAGCCGGCGGAGGTGCTCCCCGAGGGCGAAGGGCTCACCGCCATAGGTGCGCACCACCTCGTAGCAGCTATCGCCGTACAGAAAACCCCGGTCGGTGACCGGGATGGCTGCCACCGCCAGGTCCTGGATCTCACCATCGATGGAGACTTTGGTGGTCACTTCTCCTTGGCTCCTGGGCGAACCCTAGCACAAGCGGTGGAGCGGGTCGATCCCGCCCCAGGGCCGGTCGTTCCTCCCCACGAGCACCAACTTTGTGCTATCTGTTTTCTAGGACCATCACTGGAGGCGCTAGGAAATGAACGCAACCATCTCTTTTCGGCTCGCTCCGCCGGCCGCGCTGGTGGCCCTGGGCCTTTTGCTGGGACCGGCCCTGGCGGCCTGCTCGGACGACGACGTGACCCAGGTCTGCGGAAACGGCCTGGTGGAGGGCACCGAGCAGTGCGACGGCGCCGAGCTGGGGGGCAGCACCTGCACATCCATCCCCGGCGGGTTCGTGGGCGGCGACCTGGCATGCGACTCCGGCTGTACCTTCGACACCAGCGGATGCCATTCGACACAGCCCACCTGCCCCAACGGCACCATCGACCCTGCCGAGGACTGCGACGGAGCCAACCTGGGCGGCATGACGTGCCTAGACGTGGGCAACTACACCGGCGGGACCCTCGCCTGCGCAGGAGACTGCACCTGGGACGAGTCCGGCTGCGAGGCCCCCGCAGGCTGCGGCAACGGCGTCATCGATTCCACCGAGGACTGCGACGGCGCGAACCTGGGCGGCATGACATGCCCCGACGTGGGCAACTACACCGGCGGGACCCTCGCCTGCGCAGGAGACTGCACCTGGGACGAGTCTGGCTGCGACTACCAGCTCTCCCCCTCCGAGCAGATCGCTGCGGTGCGGGCCATTCCGGACGCCACCGGCTACTCCCTGGACGTGGAGCACGTGACGGTGACCTACCTCAAGCCGGCCCTGGGCAACGACCCGGCGGGGTTCACGGTCCAGGCGGACCAGGCTGGGCCAGCCATCTTCCTGCGCCTCGACCCCACCTCCCTGGCGCCCTCGCCAGCCCCCGGGGACGACGTCAGCTTCACGGTGGTGGAGGTGACCACCTCCCAGGGGCGACGGGAGGTGTTGACCGTGACCGGGTGGACGCTGCACTCCTCGGGCGCCCCGCTGGCCCCTTTGACCCAGACGGTCACCGACGCCACTGACCTCGTGAGCGGCCTGTCCGACTACGAGGTGGAGCTCATCACGGTGGACGCCACCATCCTCGGCGACTTCAGCTCAGGCGGTGCCGGACACCTGAAGGCATCCATCGACACGGACGGTGTCGCGGGCGATCCCGACCTGCAGCTTCGCCTCCCCTCCGGGCTGGTAGCCACACTCGGGCTGGAGGCTGGCTGCACAGTGACCGTGACCCAGACCCCGCTGTGGCGCTACCAGAGCCAGGCGCAGGTCATCGCCTACGATCCAGCGGAGGTGGCGGTGAGCTCCTGCCCCGCCCCCCAGGTCCTCGGCGCCAGCTCCACCGACGCCACCACCGTGGTCATTGTCATGAGCCGCCCCGTGGACGCAGCCAGCATCACCGACCCGGCCACGCAGGTCACCTTCACCGGCGGCCTCTCGGCCACCGACGCCACGGTGAGCGCCAACGAGATAACCGTGACCACCACCGCCCAGGCTCCTGGCTCGGCATACACGGTCACCCTCGCAGGCACCATCACAGACACCCAGGGAGCGGGGGTGGATCCCGCCGCCAACAGCGCAGCCTTCCTGGGCTTTGGAGGCGCGAGCAGCGAGCTGCTGTGCGCCGACGGTGCGGACGACGACGGCGACGGCTTCACCGACTGCCTGGACATCGACTGCGCCACGGATTCAGCCTGCGCCTGGGAGAGCAAGCTGTATCTGTGGGAGCTGGACGCGGACCAGCCGAGCACCGACTCCACCGAGTACGTGGAGCTGTGGAACAACACGGGGGCGCCCATCGACTTCGCCACCGAGAGGTACTTCCTGCTCTTCGTCAATGGGAACGGAGAGGTCGTCTACGGGGGGGCGCAGCTCACCGGAGTCCTGGGAGCTGGCGACGTGTACGTGGTGGGGTCTGCGGCCGTACCGAACGTGGACCTGGTCATCACGCCCTCGACCAACCTCATCCAAAACGGTCCCGACGGCCTCCTGCTGCTGAGCTGCAACACCTGCGGAGACATGGCCTCGGCCTTCCCGAGCGGCTACCTGGTCACCTTCGACCCTGGGCCACCCAACTACGTCAGCGCAGACGGCGCCCCGGCCATGTGGGTGGACGCGCTTGCCTACGACACCAACGACAGCGACGACCCCGGGCTAATGAGCGCCCTCGACGTGCTTGCGCAGATCAACGAGGGCGGTGGCGCTGGCAGCGCCATTCACAGTCTGCAGCGGATCTCTCCCCAGGGCTGGACCACGGCGCTCCCTTCCCCGGGGGTGAGCTCCCTCCAGTGACCCCGCTCCTGTGACGACAGGGCAGGACGCGCCTGCCGGTCGAACATCCCTCCTGCGTCGAGCCCACATCCCAGGCGGGCGCAGCTCCAGATCCGCCCCAGGCCCGGCGCCCTCCAGCGTGTCCCCTTGCCCCCTTGATCAATGGAATCAGAGGTGTGATTGTTGCGCGCGTGCCAAGCACCCACCATAGACCCTCCGTTCCCACGCCTTTTTGGCGCCGCCGGGGCCCTCTGATCTTGTGCCTCGCCCTGGCTGCCTGGCTGGTGGGCTCGGCGGCCTCCAGCTCAGGAGCCCCAGCGCCAAGGCAGCCCTCGGCGCCAGCGGTCACCGGCGCCCCCGCGTCTTCTCGTGCTCGGTCTGCTGCCGCTCTCCCCTGTGACGGCAAGGTGGGCTCCCCCTGCACCAGGCAGCTCCAGGCCGAGTACGCCAGGGCCAGGCTAGCCAAGGCCACCGCCTTGAACGTCCAAAGAAAAAGCAACAGGCGCTTCAAGCCGGGTCCCAAAGGAGTGGCCGTGGTTTTTCAGGCCCTGCTGGGAGTGCTGCTGCTCCTCGGCCTCGCCGTGCTCTTCTCCAGCGATCGCAGGGCCATTGCCTGGCGACCGGTGCTCTGGGGGCTGGGGCTCCAGGTGGCCTTCGCCCTGATTGTGCTCAACCCCCTCGTGAGCCACTTCTTCTTCTCGGTCGTGGACTCGGGGGTGCACAAGCTCCTCTCCTTCGCGGAGGCTGGCACCGCCTTCGTGCTGGGAGGCACCGAGCCCCACCAGGTCACCCACGTGACTCCCCAGGGGCACTGGGTGGTGGACCAGGTGTTCCCGGGATCGGGCGTCAGCCCCCCTCTGAAGACCATCGCCTTTTGGGTCCTGCCCACCATCATCTTCTTCTCCGCGCTCATGACGGTGCTGTACCACCTGGGCGTAATGCAGGTGATCGTGCGCGCCTTCGCCAGGGTGATGCAGCTCATGCTCGGCACCTCGGGAGCAGAGACCCTCTCCTGCTCCGCCAACGTGTTCGTGGGCCAGACCGAGGCGCCGCTGCTGGTGAGGCCCTTTGTCAAGACCATGACCCGCAGCGAGCTCATGGCCGTGATGACCGGGGGCTTCGCCACCGTGGCAGGGGGTGTGCTGGCGCTCTATGTGGCCTTCTTGCGAGACATCCCCGGGATCGCGGGGCACCTTGTGGCGGCCTCATTCATGGGGGCGCCAGGGGCGCTGGCCATGGCCAAGATCATGTTCCCCGAGACCGAGGAGCCGGTTACCGCCGGTGAGATCAGGATCCAGGTCGACCGGCCCGACGCCAACGTCATCGAGGCCCTTGCCAGGGGCGCTGGCGAGGGCATGACCCTCGTGCTCAACGTGGTGGCCATGCTCATCGGCTTCGTGGCCATGGTGTTCCTGCTCAACGCCCTCATGGCAGGGGTAGGGGACATCATCGGCGTGAAGCTCTCCCTGGAGAGGCTCTTTGGCTGGATCCTCTCACCCCTCGCATGGTGCATGGGGGTGCCCTGGGACGAGGCGCAGATCTTCGGTCAGCTCCTGGGCAAGAAGCTGGTGCTGACCGAGCTGCTGGCCTTCCTGGACCTGATGAAGCTCACCCCCCAGCTCAGCGAGCGAACATCGGTCATGGCCTCCTACGCCCTCTGCGGCTTCGCCAACATCGCGTCCATCGGCATCCAGATAGGCGGCATCGGCGCCATGGCCCCTTCCCGCCGGGCAGACCTGGCCCGGCTGGGTCTCCGCGCCATGCTCGCCGGGGCCATGGTATCCTGCATGTCCGCCGTGTGGGCAGGAATGATCTTCCAGCTCTTCCGGTAGCGAGAGTGCCGCGTACGCCAAGCGCGATCGAGGAAAGGTGAGCACAAAATGAGAAAAGAGATGGTACCCGAGATTCGGCAGGCCCGCCAGAAGCTGAAGGGTCTCTTCGGTGATCGGAGCCCCACGGTCGGGCTCATCCTGGGCTCCGGTCTGGGCCGCTTCGCCGACTCCCTCGCCGACAAGGTCGTTGTCCCCTACGGCGACATTCCCGGCTTCCCCACGTCCTCTGTGGCAGGGCACGCGGGCCAGCTCGTGCTGGGCAGAGTCGGTGAGACCTGGGTCCTGGTAATGCAGGGGCGGGTTCACTACTACGAGGGCTACGACATGTCCCAGGTGGTCTTACCCACCAGGGTCTTGGTGGCCTCCGGTTGCTCGATCCTGGTGATCACCAACGCCGCAGGAGGAGTGCACCCGGACCTGGCCGCGGGCGACCTGGTGCTCCTGTACGACCACATAAACCTCATGGGCACAAACCCGCTCATGGGCCCCAACGACGAGTCGCTCGGAGCACGCTTTCCGGACATGTCGAACGCCTACGACCGGGAGCTCAGGGAGCTGGCCAGGGACGTGGCGCGGCACAATGGCGTGGACCTGCGCTCCGGGGTCTACGCGGCCATGTCGGGGCCCAGCTACGAGACGCCCGCGGAGATCCGCATGCTGCGGGCCATGGGCGCGGACCTGGTGGGCATGTCCACCGTGCCGGAGGTGATCGCCGCCAACCACATGGGGGCCAGGGTGGTGGGCATTAGCTGCGTGACCAACCTGGCGGCCGGCATCTCCCCCGCGCCCCTCTCCCACGAGGAGGTGGCAGAGACGGCAAGCCGCGTGGAGAAAAAGTTCGTGGGGCTCATCGGCGCCCTGGCCCAGCGCCTGGGCGAGGTTGCCCGGTCATGAGCGATACCACCTCCACCCAGTACGACGAGCTGGCGCGACGGGCCATTGCGGCCAGGGGGAGGGCCTACGCGCCCTACTCCAAGTTCCGGGTTGGCGCCGCGCTGCTGGTATCCGACGGACAGATATTCACCGGCTGCAACGTGGAGAACGCCGCCTACTCGCCCTCCATGTGCGCCGAGCGGGTGGCCGTGGCCAAGGCCGTTGAGTCCGGCGCCCGGACCTTCGTGGCCATCGCCGTCGCCACTGCCACCGACCCGCCCGCCACCCCCTGCGGGGTCTGCCGGCAGGTGCTGCGAGAGTTCGGCGCCGAGCTCCCGGTGATCTGCGTCAACCCCTCTGGAGCGCGCCGTGACCTGTGGCTGTCAGACCTTTTGCCCCACAGCTTCTCCAGGCGAGACCTGGAGGTGTGACTCTCCGGCGCCGTCCGGCGGCCGGACGGCCGCCGTCGCTCTCCTGTCTCCCCGAGCCCGAAGGGGCCCATACCCCGTCGAGGGGCTCGGCCGGAATAGACTCCGAGTGCTCGGGGTTGTACCATCGAAGACCACCAAGGAGCGATCCATGAAGCCAGCCACCGCCGCCTCCAGCAGAGGGCCCTCTTTGCTCGCCTTGCCTGTGGCCCTCGCCCTGATCCTGGGCGCCGCCACTGCCCTGGGATCGGGCTGCGGAAAGGAGAAGAAGGCTGGCTGCACCAAGGACACCGACTGCAAGGGCGAGAGGGTGTGTCGGTCAGGGGCCTGCCAGGATCCCACGGCCGGCACCGAGGGGGCAGCCAGGAAGGGCTCTGGGACCATGGGAGCGGGCGCTCCCCATGCCACCGCATCGAGCAAGGGCGGC
This sequence comes from Myxococcota bacterium, assembly GCA_024276595.1. Lineage (GTDB taxonomy): Bacteria > Myxococcota_A > Polyangia > HGW-17 > JAJRWW01 > JAJRWW01. The sequence goes on along the minus strand of JAJRWW010000365.1, from coordinate 11,721 downwards.
GCCGGGAGCGCCGGCCCTGCCAGGCCGGGGCCCGGCCCCTCGATCCCGGGCGGCAGCGGGAAGCTCGGCGCACCGGGTGGACCAGGGAGTCCGGGCGGACCTCCAGGCTCCGGGGCGTGGAAGAAGGACTCCATTCGCATCTGCCTCGGCGGGCGCTGCGTGGGCCTGGGCCGAGGGTTTGGCAGCAACGTGCAGGACATGAGGGCGATGATGGAGATGATCAAGCAGCTCGTGTTCTCGGGCCTGGGGGGCACATCCAGCGGCAAGCTGCCCAAGATGAGTGTCTGCGTGGGACCGCAGTGCCTCACCCTGGACAAGACCCTGCTTCAAAACCCCATGGCCCTCATTCGGCTCTTTTCCAACCTGAACCCCAAGATGCTCCGCAACCTCTGGCAGGGGCTCCTGGGACGCAAGGGAGGGGGCGCCACGGGCCGGGGACACACACGGCCCGCACCTGGACCCACGCCCGGGACCAGGCCGAGCGCGGCCGAGCCCATCCGCACCTTCGCCGCCCTGCTGGCCGCAGGCGACTCTGCCCGAGGCCGAGTGGCCCTGCTGCCGAAGCTGACGATCACCTCCGTGAGCGACACGCGCCTGGTGCTGGAGGGACCGGGGCAGGAGATGATCGTGCTTCGAGTGCCGCCAGCGCTGAAGTCCCTGCTCCCCAAGCTGCGCATCACCACGAGCCAGGTCACCGTGCGCTTCCGGGTCCTCTCCCGACCCATCGGAAAGCTGGTGCACGGCGAGCTCATGGGCTACGACTGAGCGCCACCTCCAGGTAGCCACTACCACGGCCCAGAAGCTGCGCTCGGCTCGGCGCAGCGCGGCTCAGCTCGGCTCGGCTAGGCGCAGCTCGGCTCGGCTCAGCTCAGGGCAGCCACAATGGCAGCAACGGTCATGGCCCCGGCACCGAGGCCCACCCCCACCAGGGCAAACCCCCGTGGGTGCCCCTGCCCGGCCACGGACCAGGCGGCCACGGCAAACGCCACACCAGATCCGGCGCTCGCCAGGGGCAGGCCGAGGCCCGCCCCGGCAAAGGGATCCACCTGGACCCAGAGGGAGAAAAAACCGCCCAGGTAGGCCAGCAGCACCAGCAGCGTGGCAAGTAGCTTGCGTCTTTCCACGGGGCAATTGTTCGCCTCTGGAGCGCAAAGTCAAGGGAGGGTGACAGCCCCAGGCGCTGCACGGGCCGCAGCTCCCTTGACAGGGGCCCGGGCCGGGGGCAGGCTCGGATTCGACGGGCAGGCTCTGGCTCGTCTCAGGGAAGCTGCCGTGGCCCAGCTACGATTCGAATGTGAGGTGCCAATCCGGCGTCAGGTGGCCTTTGACCACCTGCTGCACCAGTTCCGAACGGCGGGCTTCCGCCTGGAGGAGGCGGACCGGATGAACTTCAAGCTGGTGATGGACCGCGGCAGCAACCTGGGCTCGCTCCTGGGCGGACCCGTCTCCTTTCGACGGATCTGGATGCGGGCATGGGTAGAACGTAGGGGAAAGGACGGGGCCTTCGTGACCATCACCTTCTCCGGCTGGGGCAAGGCCGTCAATGGCGAGGCCCGACAGGCCTACGCCGCCGAGATCCGCCATTTCGAGCAGGAGGCCAGCCGCCTGGCCGAAGAGCTCGCGGCCGCTGGCAACCAGGAGCCCGCCGTGCTAAGAGAGGTGGTGATCAAGGAGGTGGTTCGCATTCCCTGCAAGTTCTGCGGATCCCTCGTCGACAACACCGCCCGCAAGTGCGACGACTGCGGAGCGCCGCTCACGTGAACGGGCTCGCGGCGGGCCCCGCCGCGAGCATTCCCAGGCGACGTCCACAGGCAGACACCACGAGGCAGCCACCAAAAACAGCCCGGCCTTTCTTGGACGATGCCCCAGCAGATGCCCCCAACAGACACCCCCGAGAGGAAACGCACATGATCGATCACGTCATGCCCCTGGGCCCCTTTCTGACCAACACCGTCATCCTGGGCTGCGAGACAACCCAGGAAGGTGTCGTCATCGACCCGGGCTTCGAGGCCCCCACCATCCTGGCGAAGGTCGATGAGCTCGGCCTGAAGATCACCGCCATCCTGCTGACCCACGGTCACGTGGACCACGTCTCGGCGGTGAAGGAGGTCAAGGAGGCCACCGGCGCCCCGGTGCACATCCACCCGGACGACGAGGAGCTGTACAAGTCGGCGCCCATGCTGGGCCGCTACTTTGGCCTGGACGCCCCCGAGCCCCCGGACGTGGACCACCGCCTGTCCGACGGGGACACCATCACCTTCGGGGAGCAGGAGCTGCTGGTGCTCCACACCCCGGGACACAGCCCGGGTGGGGTGGGCTTTCACTGCGCGGCAGAGGGGCTGCTGTTGGCCGGCGACACCATCTTCTATCGGTCCATTGGACGTACCGACCTCCCCGGCGGCTCCATGGCGGTGCTCACCAGCTCCATCCGGGAGAAGATCTTCACCCTGGACGACGAGACTCGCATCATCACGGGACACGGCCCCGACACCACCGTGGCCGACGAGAGGGCCCAGAACCCCTTCGTGGGCCTGTAACCCTCCCGACTCTGCCCGGCCCACAGGGTCTCCAGCGGGTCAGTAGTAGGTGGCTCCTGGCCGCATGGCTGGCAACCGCACGGGGTTGGCTGGCATGAGCGCCGCCCGGGTGTAGGGGCAGCCCAGCTCGGGGAACACCCGCTCACACGCGGTGAACACCCTGCGGGCGAGCTTGCGCTTGTGCCGAGCCACCAGGAGGGTGCCGAGCTTGTCCAGGGCCACCGCCCTGAACACGGGCGGCCCACCCTCCAGACCCGCGGCCTTGCGGTAGGCGCGCTCCGCAGCGTGCACGCGACTCTGCCCCCACAGAGCGTCTCCCATCAAGGTGAGCGGCCAGGGGTTCTTCGGGTCCAGCCGCACCGCCTGCTTCAGCGCAGCGATGGCGCGCTTGAGCTTGCGCCATTTAAGGTAGATGTTGCCCAGCACCCGCCAGAGGTCTGCACGCCCGGGAGCGAGCTTGACGGCGATCATGAGCTCCGTGGCCGCCGCCTGGCGAGCCCTCCAGGCCAGGAGAGCCATTCCGAGCTGCTTGCGTGCCTCCACGTCCCTGGGGAAGGCGGCCACATGGACCTTGCCCAGCTTCACCGCCTCCTCCAGCCTGTAGACCCCACGGAGCAACCGAAGGAGCAGCCTCCTGGCCCGCTGAAGGTGGGTCTTGACCGGGAGCAACCTCCTCAGCTCGGCCTCGGCCTCGGCCGTCTCCCCCAGGGAGAGAAGCGTCCGGGCCAGCTTGAGCCGGGTGTCGTGGTCCGCCGGGTTGCGCCGGAGCGTCTCCCGGAGCAGGGCCACCGAGCGGGGGAGCTCCCCAGGGGCTGGCGGGGGCGACGTGGGCACGCTGGCGGGGCGAGCTGCTCGGGGCCCTGGGAGGGTGGACGCGCCTGCCATGGGCTCCGCCATGGCGGGCGCCAGGGCGGGGCGCCCGGTGCGCTGGGTGGGCAGCCTCATGCCGCGAGTGCGGCCAGGGGCCTCCCCCCCCGACCCGGTTGTGCTGCAGCCAAGGAGAAGAGACGAGAGGAGGAGGGAGGGGACCACCAGGGCTGCGGATCGAGTCATTGCGGCTTTCCTGCCATACACAATAGCCAATATATCGCGGTCGGCCAGTTTTTCCTGCCGCAGATATCGTATACTTTCTCTGTGATGCGAAGCGCGCTCTCGCGAGGCCGGCCCTCGCTGGCCTTGGCCCTGGTCCTGGTCCCAGTCCTGGCGCTGGCCGCCTGCCCGAGCCAGAGCTCCGACGAGCCCCTGGAGTACGTCGGAGATCCGGGCGTGGCCGTACCGGTCACCTTCTACTCGGATGTACCCCAGGTGGACGTGGCCCTGGAGGGAGCCCCACCGCTTTCGTTTCTGCTGGACACCGGCGCCCCTGCGACCATCCTGGACACCTCCGCTCAGGGCCTGGAGCCGGGGGTCTACGAGGTGGCCTCCCTGGACCTGCTGGGCATAACCGTGCTCCGCCACGACTGCGCCGCCCTGGCCCTCTTCGGCGGGTCCCTCTCGGTGGGCGGCATCGTGGGCGGGGACATCCTCCGCCACTTCGCCCTGGTGCTGGACTACCGAGACGCCACAGCCACGCTGCTGGTCGACCTGGACGGGGCCACCCCCCCCGGAGGCGAGGATCTGAGCCAGGCCGTGGACGCGCCTTTCCAGCTCCTCGGGGGAGGGCTCCTCTCGACTCCCTCCGGAGATAGTCTCCAGGTCCGCGCCACGCGCGTGGTGGTCCCGCTGGAGGTGGAGGGCCACGAGGTCCTCGCGGTGGTGGACACGGGCGCCTCCACCGTGGTGCTCGACGAGCCCCTGTACGAGCTGCTCTCCGAGGAGCGGCCGGACCGGCCGGTGCTGGAGGGATTGGGCGTGCTCACGGTGGAGAGCGAGCAGCCGGTGGTCCTCACCAGGCTCGCACGCCTGAGCCTGGGCGGAGCGGGCTCGGAAGGCCCGGCAGAGCGAGCTTCCGTGGTGGCCATGGCGGTGCTGGGCTCGGACTCCCTCGCACAGATCAGCCTGGAGACCGGCAGGCAGATCGACGCCCTCTTGGGGGCCTCATTTCTGCGCTACTATCGGCTCACCGTGGACTACCCGGCCCGCAAGCTCACCCTGCAGGCCTACCCGGATCCCTCCCACGTGCAGGTGCACGAGTACGTCTCCGTGGGCTTCTCCTGGGAGCAGACGCCTGGCGGCGTGCTGGTGGACAGGGTGCTCCCCTCGTTCGACGCCGAGGCGCAGGGCCTGCTCTCAGGGGATCGCATCCTCACCGCTGGCCCCTTCGACATTCAGGCGGCGGGCGCGGGGGGCGTCGCCGCGGCGGTAGAGAGCACGGCCCTGGGCGACAGGGTACGCTTCACCATGGAGCGTGGGGACGCCACCGCCGTGTACGAGATCCTGGTTGAGGACCTGCTACCCGACTTTCAGTGAAGGGGACGCGGGGCGGGCGCCAGAGGCTCTCCGGCTCAGGCCCTGATCCGCATGGTCTGGTCCCCGAACAGGGCGAAGGAGAGCCAGCGCACGGCAAAGGCCAGCAGCTCCTCGTCGTCGGCACCGAGCCGAGCCAGGAGCGCCTCGTCCAGCTCGAACCTGCTGGTGAAGGCCTCACCTGTCACAAGGTCCCGGAACCTGTCCAGGTCGTAGGCAGCCGTGCGAAACATGCTGAATCGCTGCTCCGCGTGGGGATCTTTTGTGAGGGCGGGCAACCTGGTGAAGACGGGAAGCCAGCGGTCGTTGGCGGCCAGGTAGCTGCGGAGCCCCTGGTCGTCCAGCCACCCCTCCACCGTCTGCCGGGGCGCGCCTCCGTCAAATCCTCGACACACCTTCTCCTTGACCAGGAAGAACTGCTCCCGCACACCTCCATGGGTGACGCGCAGCTTCCCGCCTTCGGCAAAGGCCGCCTCCAGGTCGGAGGCCACCGACGCGGCCCTGCCCAGGGGGAACATCCGACAGGCGCTGGGGCGATCCTCGTACACCTCGCACCCATCCTCCGACAGGAAGGGGTAGCGCCGGGCAGGGTCCGGCCCCATCTTCAGGTGGACCCTGGGCACCATGGTGTCCCCATCCCGGAGGGTCTCGGTGAGGCGCTCCATGGCCTCTGCCGAGCCCATGCCCAGCCTCCTGCGCAGGCGCAGCAGGTCGTAGGGCAGCAGCAGCAGGGTCAGGTCCGAGCAGCAGTCCCCGAAGCACCTGAGCCCTGGCCCGCAAGCGAAGCGGAAGGTGTCCCCCTGGAGGGCCTCGATCCTGGCGGTGGGGCCCCTGGCGAGCATCAGTTGGTCCCCGGGGCAGAGCCCGACCCGCTGCCGTTGCCCCTGCCGCCGCCAGCGCCGTTGCCGCCGCCCCCCAGGACTGTCCCCCCCGTGGTGGTGCCCTTTGCCTCCACGGCCTGGGCCGCCTGCTCGTAGATCTGGAAGTTCATCTGGCCGAAGAGACCAAAGGCGAGCCAGTCGTAGCCAAGACGCAGCAGCTCCTCGTCGCTGGCCCTGACCGCCTCCACCCGCCCGGGCTCGAGCTGAAAGCGCTCCAGGAAGCTGGACTCGAACACGAACTTCCGGAAGGCGTCCAGGTTGTAGGTGGCCATGAAGATCATCTTGAACACCTGCGGGTTCTCCACGTCCAACTGCCCGAGGCGCGGATCGCTGGTGAGCCTGGCGTACTCCTGCTCCGCCTCCACGAAGGGTTTGGTGCCTTGCTTTTCCAAGTACCTTCGCACACGAAGGGGCTCGCCCTGGCCGAGCCCCTTGCACCGGGCCTCCTCCACGGCCAGCTTGTAGCCGCCGTCATCCCCCAGGTCCAGCGGGTACATGCGGCAGGCCCAGGGGCGATCCTCGTATATGCTGCACCCCTCCTTGGTCACCAGGTGGCACCGCTTGTCGTCCTCCTCGTTCATCTTCAGGAGCACCAGCGGAATGGCGTGGGTTTGAGAGACCAGGGCGTAGCGGTCGAGCAGCTCACCCGAGGAGATTCCCAGGCCCCTTTTCATGCGCAGCACGTCGTATGGAGTCAGGAAGATGGTCACGTCCCGACAGCAGTTGGTGAAGCACTCCAGCCCACCGTGGCAGGTGAACTGAAACAGGTCATCTTGGCTCAGCAGGGTGTCAGGGCCCAGCTTGGGGGAGTCGCTCATTCTGCATTCCTTTCGACCATGGCCGACCACCGTGGCTGGCAGCCACGCCCGGCAGAGGGTGTCGGGGTCGTTTCCTACCCGTGCCCGCCGCTTGCGTCAAGGCGAGCCCCAGCAAAAACCCGGGCGTGGAGACGAAAAAGTGGCCAAAATGAGCCGCCGCATGATAATCGACCCAGCAGGAGCACCTCGTGCTAGCAGGAGCCTTTCCGAGAATGCACACCTCATCCAAGACCCTTGAGCAGACACGGACGCGGCTCTGGCTCGCCCCGTTGTTGCTCGCCGCGACCCTGGGCTCCGGCTCCAGCGTGCCGGCCAACGCCAGCCCCATCACCGGCGCGGAGAGGGCCGCGTTCACCGTCACTGCGCGGGACAATCTCAAGAAGATAAAGGGGTTGCACTATCTGCGCTCCAACGAGACGGAGCTGCACCTTTTCGACCCTTACATCCGGGGGCTGAGCTTTGGCTACGTGGGGGTCGGAGCCGACCAGAACTACACCCTGGCTGCGGTGGCTCAGCCCACCCACGTGTGGCTCATGGACTACGACCCGTGGGTGACCCGCCTGCACTTCATCTACAGGGCAATCATCCTGGCATCTCCCACGCCGGCCGACTTCATCCACACCTGGCAGGACCGCGCCAGGGTGAAGAGGCTCCTGGTTGCCACCTACGGAGGGGACCGCGCCCTGCTCACCGGTCTGCTGTGGATCTACAAGAAGTACCGCGCCTTCCTCAAGCCCTACCTGCGCTGGTCGCGGCGGCGTAAGCGCAATGGGAAGCCAACCACCTGGCTCTCTAGCGGCCTGTACTACAAGCGGGTGCGATCCATGTGGCAGGAGGGGCGCTTCCAGCCCCTGACCGGAGATCTCCACGGCAATAGGGTGCTTCAGGGGATCGCTGCGGCGGCCAAGCGCCTGAAGATACCCATCCGCATTGTCTACCTCTCCAACGCCGAGATGTATTTGCCCTACAGCAGTCAGTTCATCGCCAACATGAAGGCGCTCCCCTGGGACGCCAGGACCCTCGTGGTGCGCACCGTGCGGGGCAAGCGCTACAGGATGAAGTCAGACCGCTGGCACTACAACATCCAGCCCTTTGGGGGGGATTTTCTGCGCCGCCTGGCCACGGGGCAGTACCGCAGGATCCACGTGATGATGCGGGACTTCGACAACACCCCTGGCAGGATCCGCCGTCCCCTTCAGCGCCCGAGGGGCTTCTCCCGCTTCACCCGGGACGTGGTGGACAGAAAGACGCTGCTGGAGCGCATGCGAGCTGGCCATCGCCGAAGGAGACGCCGCCGGGCGCGGCGCGACCTCCCGTAGGCTGCGGGCCAAGGCCGGGATGCGTCCACGAAGGAGGCTCAGATGATCGGCAGAGGGTTCTACGCGATCCTGGACCTCGACAGCCTCGCTGGCCGAGAGCCCACCCGCGTGGCAGTGGAGCTGCTGGATGGAGGCTGCGTGGCGCTACAGCTCAGGGCAAAGGATCCCACTGTTCCCCTGGGACGCCTGCTGCCCCTCGCCAAGCGTCTGTGCTCGCTGGCGCACCGCTACCGCGTGCCCTTCGTGGTAAACGACCACGTGCCCCTGGCCGGCCTCGCGGGCGCCGACGCCGTCCACCTGGGCCGGGAGGACATGGAGCCCACCGAGGCCCGCAAGAGGCTGGATCCGCGCCAGAGGATTGGCCTCTCTACACACACCCTGGACCAGGCCATCGAGGCAGCGGCCCTGGCCGAGGCCCGGCCGGACCTGCGCATCGGCTACCTGGGCTTTGGTCCCGTCAAGCCCACCTCCACGAAGAGCACGTCGAACCTGGCCCAGGGAATGTCGGAGCTGGCGCGGGTCTGCGCGGCCGTGAGCCAGCCTGTCGTGGCCATAGGCGGCCTGGGGACCGCGGACGCAGCCCCGGTTGCGCAGACCGGAGCAACCGCCGTGGCCGCCATCAGCGCGGTGCTCGCCAGGCGGGACGTGCAGAGGGCGGCAGGGGAGCTGCACAGGGCTTTCCGCGAGGCCCTGGACCGGGTGTCGGGTCCGGACCGCACCCTGGCCAAAAATAGCGTCAGCAGTTAGTATCATCTGGCCGGGCGCCATGGTGAAGCAGAGGCCGCCGTCGGCCGGTGGGATCGGGCCATGACCCCCAAAAACCGTGATGAACAGGCGAGAGCCGAGGCCCAGGAGCTCCGCACGGTCAACCTCCCGGCGCGCTTCTCATGGATCCTCGTGGGCGCCGGGGTCATGGGCGCGGTGGCCACGGGAGCCGTGCTCCTGGCCCGCAGCACCGCGCTTTTTCATCACCTCGACCCCGTGCTGCAGTTCTGGGTATTCCAGCTTGTCACTGGCCTGGGTTTCTTGCTGGGCGCCTTCACCATCGCCCTGCTGTCGGTGGGCCGCACCACCCGCGAGCCGGTGTACGCCGCCATGCTGGCCTACGCGGCGCAAACCGTGTATCTGTTGGCGGCCGGAGTCCTGGCCGGCCTGGGCGTGGGCTACTTCTTCCTCCTGCTGCTGGCCAGCGGGGCCATGGCCTACGTGGGAGCATGGATGGGCGAAAAGATCACTGGCGAGGCCTGAGGCAGGCCCGCGCAACTGGATGAGCTGAGATGCTGCTTGTCATCGATGTTGGAAACACAAACACGGTAATTGGCATGTTCGATGGCGACAAGCTCCTTGCGGACTGGCGCATAGAGACTCGCCGGGGGCGAACATCCGATGAGCACGCCATGCTCTTGCGCCAGCTCATCGCCGTGCGCAACCTCAGCCCCGAGCTGGTTGACGGCGGCGTGCTGGCCTGCGTGGTGCCCCCCGCCCAGGCAGCCATGGAGCGCGCCATGCGCATCACCTTCCGGATTGAGCCGCTCATCGTGGGCCCGGAGATCCGCACGGACATGCCCCTGTTGGTGGACAACCCGAAGGAGGTGGGAGCCGACCGCATCGTGAACGCCATCGCCGCCTGGCGCCAGACCGAGGGGGGCTGCATCGTCGTGGACTTCGGCACGGCGACCACCTTCGACGTGATCTCCGAGGCCGGGGAGTACCTGGGTGGGGCCATCTGTCCAGGGCTGGTAATCAGCGCCAACGCGCTGTACATGGAGGCCGCCAAGCTCCCCAGGGTTCCCCTCGAGGTGCCCGCCAGGTGCGTGGGCAAGGGTACAATCGAGTCCATGCAGTCGGGCCTCGTCTTTGGCTACTGCGGCCTCGTGGACGGCCTGGTGGAGCGCATGCGCCAGGAGCTGGACTTCCCCGTGCGAGTCTTTGCCACCGGCGGCCAGGCCCTCATCATCGCCGACCAGTGCAGCCACATCGACGTGGTTGACCCCAAGCTGACTCTCCACGGGCTCCGGCTCCTTTTTGAGCTGAACCAGCAGAGGAAAGGAACCTAGGGTTTGGCGGTCACGCCCGGCCTGCACCCCCCCCTTGACCTCCTCTGTGGGCTGATCTATTGATGCCTGGTTTGTGCCATACCCAGGTCTTGGTCCTGGCTCTGCCCAGGCTCAAGGGCTTTCAGCTCCCGTTCGGCAATCCAAGAGGACCTCTTCGATGAAACGCTACGACACCACCGACATCCGAAACATCGTCATCGTTGGCCAGCGCGGGTCTGGCAAGACATCCCTGGCCGAGGCGATGCTCTTCTCAGCCGGCCGCACCACCCGGCTGGGCAGCGTGGATGACAACACCTCCAACTTCGACACCGAGCCCGAGGAGATCAAGCGGTGCAGCACCATCCACACGGCGGTGGCCTGGGCCGAGTGGAAGAAGAAGAAGATCAACATCCTGGACACCCCCGGGGCCGCCGACTTCGCCTACGACGTGAAGATGGCCGCCAAGGTGGCCGGCGCCGGGGTGGTGGTGGTCAGCGCCACCGACGGCGTCCAGGTGGGCACGGAGAAGGCCTGGGCGACCCTGCAGGAGCGGGGTATCCCGGCGGCTGTGTTCATCTCCCAGATGGACCGCGAGAGGGCCAACTTCGCCGACGCGCTGGAGTCGGTCAAGGCCAGCCTCTCCCGGCAAGCGGCTCCCTTGCAGGTGCCCATCGGCAGCGAGCAGGACTTCAAGGGGATTGTGGACCTGGTGAGCCAGAAGGCTTACCTCTTCTCCGAGGACGGCAAGTAGATCACCGAGGCGGAGGTCCCCGCGGACCTCGTGGACACGGTGGAGTCCAACCGCGAGTCCCTCATGGAGACCATCGCCGAGTCCGACGACGACCTCATGGAGAAGTTCTTCGAGGAGATGACCCTCTCGGACGACGAGATGAAGGCGGGCCTGGCCAAGGCGATCTTCAGCGGCAAGGTCGTGCCGGTGCTCTGCGGCGCGGGGAAGCGCAACTTCGGCTCCAGGCTCCTGATGGACCTCATCGTCAACCACTTCCCCTCCCCTGCTGACGGCGTCAAGATCACCGCCAAGGACGGGGACGAGGAGGTGGAGCTGGAGCCCGACCCCGACGCCCCGGCGGTGGCCTTTGTGTTCAAGACCGCCTCGGCGGACATCGGCAAGATGACCCTCATGCGGGTCATGCGCGGCACCCTCGGGGGGGAGGCGATGCTGGTCAACGCCTGCAACCGCAACAAGGAGCGTTTTGGACAGCTCTACGCCCTGACGGGCAAAAAGCGCGACAACCTGGACAAGGCGGTGGCCGGTGACATAGTGGCGGTGGCCAAGCTCAAGACCACCAGCACCGGCGACACCATCACCGCAGAGAAGAACGAGCTGATTATCGAGCAGCCCCCAAAGCCCCTCGCGGTGACCAGGTACGCGGTGCGCCCCAAGTCCAAGTCCGACGAGGACAAGCTGGGCACCCGGCTCCACGAGGTGGTGGAGGAGGACCCCACCCTCGTGGTGGAGAGGGACCCGGACTTCGGAGAGCTGGTGATCGGGGGAACCGGGCAGATCCACATCGACTGCACCGTCGAGCGCCTCAAGCGCGCCGGCGTGGAGGTGGAGATGACCCTCCCGCGGATCCCCTACAGGGAGACCATCCGCAAGGCCGTGGGGCGCACCGAGGGCAAGCACAAGAAACAGACCGGTGGACGCGGACAGTTCGGCGTGTGCTACATAGAGATGAAGCCCCTGGACGACAGCGCCGAGG
>JAJRWW010000364.1 GCA_024276595.1 Myxococcota bacterium | reverse complement strand
TGATTCCGCGGGTGCAGCAGAACGAGGAGAAGGTCTCCGCCTTTGCCAAGGCCAACCTCCTGCGCAGCAAGCTGCAGGTGTACGGCGGGTTCCGCTACAACCTGCTGCTGTCACAGTTTGACGACATCCAGGCGGGGGTGGCCGTCGCCTTCTCCAAGAAATGGCGGATCCGCGCCGAGTATGTGAGAGACACCCCGAGCTTCGATGGGGACTCCATCTTCAACATCTTCAACGTGGAGCCCTACCAGGAGGCGCGGCTGTGGTACGAGCACAGGCTCACGCGTCGGTGGCACATCTACGCTCGAGCGTCCGTGCGCCTCTTCGGCGGAGGGGATCCGGACGCCCCCCTGGAGGATGAGCAGGCAATAGTCGAGGTGGATGCCGGGGGCGGGGCAGGGTTCGTCTACTACGGAAAACGGATGAACGTCCGCGCCGACCTCTACTGGCAGGAGGGCTATGGAGGGCGTACCCTGGGCATGTACGGCTACTACCGCCACAGGGTCGTGAGGGACATCTTGAGCCTGGAGGGGCGTGCGCTGGTGGCCTACTGGGACGACGACCTGTCGGTTACCCCCAAGGGGGTCACCGCGGGCCTCGGGGTGGGAGCTCGGCTGGCCCTGGGGAGGTATGTCGCCATGCACCTGCTGGTGGAGGACAACTTCGGCACCTACACCAAGTCCGATCTCCGGGTGTTCGCTCTGCTCAACTTTGTCTGGTGCAAGAGCGGGAAATGTGCGGCAGGGGAGGTGACCCCATGACCGTCGCATCCAAGGGCAGGGTCGCCAGGGGCGCGCTCTGGACGCTCACCGTGGGCGTCCTCGCCTTCGCATGTCTGGTGGGAGTGGTGCTCGCCGAGCCCCCCGGTCGCCCATCCTGGGGCAAGACCTCCAACATAGTTCTCCCCACGCCCACCATCGGGCTGCGCTTTGCCCACAAGAAGCACCCGCCCGGGGACTTCGAGTGCAACCAGTGCCACCCCAAGGCAGCCACATCCACCGCTGCCTCGGACCGGCTGCGGCCCACCAAAAAGGCCTGCCTGGACTGCCACGACGAGGCGGCGGTGCCCAAGGACATCAAGACCCGCGGGCAGAAGGACACAAAGCCCTGCGCCAAGTGCCACACAGCCTTCGCGGCCAACGGCGTGCCCAGGCCCGTGCGCTGGATCCAGGCGCGGCTGCGCTTCTCCCACAAGGTCCACGTGGCACGAAAGATCGCCTGCACCAAGTGTCACAAGGGGGTGGAGAGCTCCACCCCAAAAGACGGGCTGCACATGCCCAAGATGTCGCTGTGCTTGGACTGTCACAAGAAGCACGCGCGCGCCCCGAGCCGGTGCGTCTCATGCCACGAGCGGCTGCCTGGAGGGCGCATGCGCACGCGGTATCCGGAGGGCTCCCTCAAGCCGGGCCCCTCGCTTCCCAGCCTCAATCACGGGCCGCTCTTTCGGCGGCAGCACAAGACCGCCGCAAGGGCTCATCGAAAGCAGTGCGAGGCGTGTCACCAGCGCGCCACCTGCCTCAGGTGCCACGGGGGGATCCGCAAGCCGGCCTCCATCCACCTGGGCAACTACATCCTCAGGCACGGTAAAGAGGCGCGGGCCAACCGCAAGCGGTGCAAGAGCTGTCACACCCGGAGCCGCTTCTGTATTAGCTGTCACAAGCGCAGCGGGGTGGCCAAGAGCAACGTGAAGAGCCCCTTCAACTCCCCCGGGTTGACGCGGTTCCATGGCGCCAACTGGGCGTCCGCCACCAGCAAGGGGGCCGCCAGGAACCGCCACGCCAGCCACGCCCGGAGGAACATCGGCACCTGCGTCTCCTGCCACCAGGAGAGGGACTGCACCCGCTGCCACTCCCGGCGGCGGATCGGGGGGCTCGGGCAGAGCCCCCACAGGCCGGGCTTTGGCCACTCCCGACGCTGCAAGATCCTGCTGAAGAAGAACATCCGCGCCTGTATCAAGTGCCACGGGTTCAACGACCCGCTCATGGCCTCTTGCAAGTAGGGAGTGTCACCCATGGACCGGACATCCCCCACCCCCCGCATGAGCCTGGCCAGGAAGGCGAGCTTCCTGCTTTCGCTGCTGGCAGGGTTGTTTTCGCTGACCTGCTACTTTGGCACCGACCGCGACTACCTGGGCAGCAAGGATCCACCGCCCTTGGAGCGACGGGAGACCTCGCCCGAGGATGGGGCCACGGGTGTGCCGGCGGGTTCGGTCCTCACCGTGTGGTTTACGGAGCGGGTGAGCCCCTCGACCGTGAATGCCGAGACGGTCAGGCTCACCCGAGACGGGACCAACGTGGAGGTTTCGCGCAGGGTTGACCTCCTGGACTGCTCGGTGCGGGTGCGCGGAGCGGATCTGCTGGACGTAGGCCGGGAGCACCTGCTGGAGATGACCGGCCTCTCCGCTGTCACCGGCGGCCGCCTGGTGGACCCCGTGCAGATCTCCTTCACCACCACAGACGCCACCGAGCAGACGCCACCGAGCCCCCCTGAGACCCTCGATGTGCTCGTGGACGAGGTCTTTCGTGACCGCTGCGCGAGCTGTCACGGCTCCTTCCGCCCGGACGCGGGGCTGGATCTGTCGAGCAGGGCCGCGGCGGCCTACACCCTGATCGGCACCGAGAGCCGGTACCTCCCAGGGAGGATCCTGGTGGTTCCAGGGGACCATTCCCGAAGCTACCTCATGTGGAAGCTGCTGGGGCTGCCGAACACCGAAGGGGAGCCCATGCCCCCTGATCCCGACGGGGACTGGCCCACGGATCGGCTCTGCGGGACATCGGATCCAGACCTGCTGCGAATCGCGGGGTGGATCGACAGCCTGCTGCCCGACGGCAGCGAGCCTGGCGACGCCACCGCCATGTGATCCACGGGTCGGAGCGAACCGGGCCAGCGCGCGAGAGGAAGATCATGAGAAACCCCCGCAGACAGATCCCCTGTTCACTGCTCGTGCTCCTTCTGGTGGCGGCAGGCGGGACCTCTGCCCAGGCGAGATCCCCGCGGGGGCAGCGTGGCCTGGTGGAGATCGGCGCCTGGGTGGGCGCCACCTATCACACAGGTCCCAACCTGCTCTTCGGCGCCTCGCGGGAGCGAACCATGGAGAGGTTCGCCGCGGACATGGGCTTCAGGTTCGGGTACCTGTTCGTGGATGGCTTTGGGATCGAGCTGGAGGGGGCCCTGGTTCCCACCGGCACTGGAGGAGGGCAGTGGGCCCTCGTGGGAGCCCTGAGGGCACACGCGATCCTGCAGTATCCACTTGGGCGGGGCATTGTCCCCTTCGCGGTCCTGGGGGCAGGCTTTTGGGCTGTGAGCTCCAACAGGGAGGTGGGAGTGGGGGACGACCTGGACGGCCTGCTCCACTACGGCGCCGGCCTGAAGTACTACATCTCGCGGAAGGTCCTGGTGCGGTTGGACCTGAGGCATTCGCTACACGCTCGGCCAAAGGGCGACAGCGTGGGCAATCGCTTCGAGGTGCTCCTGGGTCTGTCGTTTGTCCTTGGCTGGAGGTCTGCCGCCGAGCTAAAAGACAGCGACGGAGACGGAGTGGTGGACGCCTCCGACCGGTGCCCGAAGGTCTCTGCCAGCACCCCCAGCGGCTGCCCTGCCGACCGTGACGGTGACGGTGTTCCGGACGCAAAGGACAAGTGCCCCAAGGTGGCTGCAAAGACCGCCAGCGGCTGCCCGGCCCCCAAGAAGCCGGACGCCACCGTCACCGATGGCGATGG
>JAJRWW010000363.1 GCA_024276595.1 Myxococcota bacterium | reverse complement strand
GAGCTCCTCTGCTGGCTGCCGGGGGCAATGGGGCGGAAGCGGAGCGAGCAAGAGAGTCTACCCGGGCCGGCGCTTCTCCAGCTCTGCCCGCTGACGCAGTGCATCCAGCACCAGCCGCCCACGCAGGTGGTTGTTCAAGTACTCCTCATCGATGTCGAACTCGGTGACGAACTCCCGAGACTCGTCGTACAGGAACTCGCCCGCCTCCTGGTTCTCCACGTAGTCCTTGGCCACCTTGCCCTTGTATGGCAGCCGGGGCAGATCCGCCAGCTTTCCCGCCATCCAGTCGTACAGCTCTCCCAGGTACGCCCGAAAGATGCGCGTGGTCTCCTCAGAGGCCTCGAAGACCCCCTCGAAACGCTCGCCCAGCTTGGCGGCGGTCTCGGGGTGCTCCCGGCGCACGAAGTCGAGCATCGCCCAAAGGATGATGGCGTCGTCAGCGTAGCCCACGGGCATGATGTGGTCCGGAATGATGTCGTTGGGCCCCAGCACGTAGATCGCAGTGCCCGCGCCCAAGAGCCGCACCTGGTCGGGCTGGTCCTCGTCGGCCATCATGGCGAAGGCCACCTTGAGATCGAAAGGCAAAGAGACAATCTTGTCCCGCAGCCGCTGTGCAAACAGTCGCTCCTGGTTCTCCATGGGTCTCCTCGAAGAAAATGCCTTCAGTTGCCACGCAGATACTAGCACAGCACCGGGAGATGTCAGGCGCCCCCGATCCCCCGATCCCCGGATCCCCGCGCGCCCGCCGGGCCGAGGAGCGGCAGGCCGAGACCGAGGCCGAGGCGGCTGAGACAGCGCCTGTCGCACATCCAGGACAATCTATACTGATGAGCTAGCAGCAGCCGGGCGCCTGGGCGCCTGGGCGCCCCGTGGCGACATGACCAGCAGCTTACAGCCAAGGAGGCCTCGGCATGGAGAACCAGCAGCCACCCAGCTCGACCCTCGTGAGGCTCGGATGGGATCCAGGCTCCTTTTCGAAGGACCTCGTCATTCCCGACAGCAACGTCAGGTGCTGGGAGATCAGCCCTCGGAACCTGCTCCTCTCGTCGTCGATCTTTGGCGGCCCCCGGCTGGAGCGGATAAGCTGGCACCCGCTGTCGGGCGAGATGATCCTCAGTGGGCGCGGCGAGAGCCATCACGCCATGGACATCCACAACCACGGATCCCATCCCTGCGCTGAGTATGTGCGGGCGCTGGTGCTGCCGGAGAAGCGAGTGGTCGCCACCCGGCCCTGGTGTCCCCTCGTGGGCGACGCTGCTCGCCAGGTCGACAGGGCCGACACGATCCTCCTTTCGAGGGGTGGCCAGGTGGCACTCGAGGGGGTGCTGCGGGGCGCGGGGATGACCAGGAGCTGGAGACACATCCTTGACATAGACAACGCGAGGCTCGAGCAGCTCACCGGACGGCGCGGCTGGTGAGAAGAGTCGAATCATCTCTGTGGTAGGGGTCACCTTATCTCTGTGGTAGGGGTCACCTTGGTGATAATATCTGCTGGCCATGGCGCGCTTGCACTTCGGGATCTCGGTGCATGGACTGGCGGCCCAGGTCACGTCTCCGGCCTGCCGCACAACCCGAGGTCTCCTCGCAAGGTGATGTTTTCTCGAGGATCGCCGAAGAAGGAGCCTCCCGAATGAGCAGGGAACCCAAGGCCGCAAACATCATCCGTCTGTACGAGGACTTCCTCATGGGGCGGACGCTCACGAAGACCGAAATTGCCGAGAGCCTCGGGGTCACGGACCGAACGGCGATGCGGTACATTGGCGAGCTCCGCGACGCCATCGGGCTACAGTACCAGGTGCAAGGTCCCAATCGGCGCCACTGGCATCTGCCACGAAACCGGCGCGAGTTCCGCGCCAAGCTCGACCGGGACGACGTGCTCTCCCTCGCTGTGGCGCTGACCGTGCTGGACCAGTACGAGGGCTCCTACCTGGCAGACTCCCTGGCCACGCTGCACGACGAGCTGGCCCACTGGTGGCAGGCGTCCGATCGCGACAAGAAGGAGGCCGCGCGGTGGCGTCACCAGAAGTTCCACGCCATCCGGTTCTTGCCCTACCGCTACCGAGAAGATGGCGAGGTCTTCTTCGAGGTGGTGACCGCGCTGGCGACCTGCCAGAAGCTGGAGTTCGTCTACCGCCCCTGGTCTGGCCGAGCCGGCAAGCGCAAGGTGCGACCCTACTCGCTGGTGTTTCACAAAGGTGCCTTCTACGTCGTGGCGTTGGTGGATCACGCCAGGGAATGCCACGATCCGTCCACGTTCATGCTCGCCCGCATGAGCCGAGCTCGCGTGCTGGAGGGCGAGCACTACGCCTACCCCGCCGACTGGGATCCGCAGGAGCACTACCCGAGTATCGAGGGCATGCTCCGGGGTGAGAAGGAGCGCCTCGTGGCCCTTTTCGATGCCCGGTTCCACGACTATCTCGAGCGGGACCGACAGTGGCCCCAGGGGACGACCATCAAGCGCGAGGGCGACCAGGTGCGCTTCTGTGCCACGCTCGTGCTGAACGAGGAGCTCCTCAACTGGCTCCTCGGATTCGGAGGAGAGGTGGAGGTCCTCGAGCCTGCCTCCTTTCGCCGCCAGATAGGTGAGAAAGCGCGAGCAGCGGCGGCCCGATATCCCATCTAGACCACAAGGGGGAGCGGTGGATTCTTGGCGCTGAGACAGCGACGTTCCCACCCGTGTGCTTTGATTGTGCTCGAGCCAAGGCACGACCAAAGGAGGTGTCATGTCCATTGAGCTTCGAAGAGCCAGGGGAAGGAAGCTTCACAAGCTACGCGCCCGGCAGCGAAGGTTTCGCGCCATGGAGCGAAGGGATAATAAGAACGCGAGGGCCATCGCCGCCTCCATCCAGACCCTGCAGGCGGAGCGGAGCAGCGCTCCGGCCGGGTGGCTGCTGGCTGCGCTCGGCTTCTACGGCCTGGACGCCGTGGAGGAAGGGCTGCACATTGGCCTGCTCACCGGGGAGCCGATCCTGCTCGTTGGGCGCCACGGCACCGCGAAGACGGCCATCTGCTGTCGGCTGGGTGAGGTGCTCGGGCTCGCTTTTCACGCCTACGACGCGGCCAAGGCCCTGTTCGAGGATGTGGTCGGGTTTCCCAACCCCGCCAGCCTGGCCCGTGGAGAGGTCAGCTATGTGCCCACGCCAGTGTCGCTGTGGGACAAAGAGTTCATCCTCGTGGACGAGCTCTCGAGGGCTCAACCGCAGATGCAGAGCAAGTGGCTCGAGGTGATTCGATCGCGTCGGCTCATGGGCAGGGAGCTGCCAAAGCTGAGGTACATCATCGCCGCCATGAACCCGACGGACTACCTCGGAGCCGTCCCCCTGGACGAGGCACTGCTGTCGAGGTTCGCTGTCGTTCTCCAGATGCCGGAGGTGGTGGACATGGGAGAGGAGATCGCCAGGCAGGTGATCTGCGCGAGGTCGGCGGACGATGCGCCGCTGCTGGGTGACTCCCTCGCCCCCACCTCGGCGAGCCAGGCAGACATCCCCAGGATCCGTCGTCGTCTCAGGCGACGGCTGTCCGTGGCGCGGCGCCAGCTCTCGACGGTGGAGGAGATCTTCGGGCAGGCGGTCACCAGGTATGTGCTCGAGGTGTCCATCCACCTGGCCGAGCGGGGGCACGCGCAGGATGCCCGTCGGCTCGGCATGGTGCGGCGGAACATCCTCGTGTCCCTGGCCCTGGCCTGTGGTCAGCGCAGGCTCGTTCCCATGGCGCGCAAGCCCGCTGCCGCTGGCCCCGGCCGCGCCGCCTACCCCGCTGGACCTGGCTGCGCCGCCGGCTCCGGCTCCGATCCCGGGCGCGCCTTCGACCAGTACGGATCCTCGGCCAGCGAGGTCAGCTCCATTGTGGGCCGGACAGCGCAGATCAGCCTGCCATTTGTGGCGGACGGGCGCCCAGGGCCCTCCCCAGAGATACTGGCCACGATCCATCGAGACGCATTCTACGAGGCCTTCGAGGCTCAGCGCAGCGAGTCGGCGCCCTCCCAGGGTGACCCAGGTGTGCAGGTGCTCCGCGGGGGGCATCGAATGCTCCGCGATTACGAGCGCCGCGTCCTGGACCTGCCGCTGGAGGAGCACTACAAGGTGGCCAACGCTCTGTTGCAGCGCACGCAGGCAGCCACTCCAGAGCAGCTATTGGGCGCCTGGAGCTCCCTCAAGGCCATGGGCGAGATCGTGCGGGATCACCCGGGGTCCGTGCCGTGGGAGGTCACCGAGCACCTCTTCGACGGGATCGCCGCCCACTTCGGACTCGTGGAGACCTCGGCTTCAGCCATGGTGTCACTCTGCCAGGAAGAGCGGATCGATCCCCACCGGCCGGGCCCGGCGAGGCTGGCCCGGCAGTGTCTGGCGCGGGCGGGGAGCTGGTTCTTTCGCGGGCGCGATGATGACGTGGGCAGTCTCATGCGGCGTCTCCAGGCGCAAGGAGGAGATCAATGAAGCTCAGGTGCTATCGGGAGCAGCACTCGCTGGATGGGGTGTCCGTGTTGACCCTGGCGTCGGTGGACATTCCCGCCGCCGATGTCCTGGGCAGCGGCCTCGCGGACGTGACACCGCAGAGGTGGATGCTCGATTCAGAAGGATACTGTGACGCCCAGAAGACATGCGCGGCACCCCAGAGGTTTCGGTATCGTGTGGGAGCCGAGCCGCACCATCGAGTCGTCGAGGCAGAGGGCATGATCAGCGGGTGCGGAAACGCCTCGCTGCTTTCGTTTCTCGAGAGCCGCTACGTGCCCGACGAGGCATCTGATCGTGTGGTGGACCGTCTACTTCTACAGCTCGCTCGAAAGGAGATCGCACGCCCAGACTGGCTCAAGGCAATGGAGGAGGTCCTCTCCGAAGAGCGCAAGCCCAGCTTCAAGCAGCGGGGTCTGTTGAGGTCGGAGGAACCGCTGTTTCCGCCCTTTGTGCTGTGCCAGGACCAGATCGAGACGGCGTTTTTCGAACGTCGGGATGGACGGGGATGCTGCATGCTGTGGTCGCTGTCGCGCGATTCGCACATGGCCATCGTCTCCTCCTTCATGGAGGACGTGGAGTCCGAGGCGATCCCTCGCTGGCGCTTTGCCATCCGGGGAGAGAACCACGACGGCTTCGGCTGCTGGGATGGCCGTCGCTACCGCCTGTTCGAGGATTTCGACCAGCTCCCAGAGGCATTGAAGCGCTCGCTGGAGCACCAGGGCCAGGTGGTTGTATGCTCCCAGGAGTGGTTCACACCCCTGCCGGA
The DNA here is from genome assembly GCA_024276595.1 of Myxococcota bacterium. Classification (GTDB taxonomy): domain Bacteria; phylum Myxococcota_A; class Polyangia; order HGW-17; family JAJRWW01; genus JAJRWW01. The sequence continues at coordinate 1,673 of JAJRWW010000363.1, read as the reverse complement.
TCTGAAGGCACAGTTCCTGCTGCGAGTCCCCTTCCGGTCAGAGGTGGCCGAGCTCAGAGAGCCCTGCCCCCCTCCCGCCGTGGAAGCGCTGCGCCGGGCGAGCTTCATGGTAGACACCCGCAGGCCGGTGACCCTTCGCGGGCGATCCGACATGGATATTCTCCATGAGCCCGAGATGGGCGCAGCGGTGCTCACGCGCTGCACGCCGCGTGGGGTGTTCGTGCCGGAGATGCCACCGGCGCCAATCCAGGACGTGGCGCTCTCCGAGGAGGGACAGCCACCCAGATACCTGGCCGGGTGCTGGCTCCAATGAGGCCCGGTCGCCGCTCGAGGCGCCGCCGGGCAGCCGCGCCGGATCCCTCCTCGGAGACGCTCAGCCGCGCGGGGCGCGCCTTCTTGGCAGACGCCCTTGGCGACAACCACAGGCTGCGGAAGCGAACCCTCTCCCTGGTGCACGACATCCAGATCCGGGAGGACATTGACACGGCGCGGGTTGGCCTGCGAGGGGGACGCTTCATCCTCGAGATCTCGCCCGAGTTCGTTGCGACCAAGCTCCCCACGCCAGAGGACAAGCGCTTCGTGCTCATGCACGAGGTCCGCCACCTCGAGCGCGGCGATCTCGTCCGCGTGGGGCGCTTCTACCGCCGATTCCCCCGCGTCGTGAACTTCGCCATGGACATCTATGTCAACGGCTCTGTGCTCGGATCTGCCTACTTCGACGCGAGATCGCCCGGGGTTCTGGACCGCCTCTACGATCCGCGTGCCAGGCCCTCGTGCCTCCTGCAACCTCCCTGGCGCCTGCTGGAGGCCTGGTCCGACGAGGTGCCCGGGGCCGCGGATCTGCTGGCCACGGCGCGCTTCGTGGTGCAGCAAAAGACCATGGCCAGGGCTGAGGCCGCCCTCTCGCCATGGCGACCTCACCTGGACAACCTCGCATCGCTCGTCTCCAAGGTGCTGTCGTTGGTGGGATTTCATGCTCCTTCAGAGGCCGCTCGCCTCTACCTGGGTGGGTGGTCTCGAACCATGCCATTTGGCGATTTCCTCGAGCGGTTCCTCGCTCTGCTGGTGGAGGAGGACCTGCTCGATCTGGTCGAAGGGACTCCACTGCTTTTCGAGCACGACGTGGAGGCGCTGGAGGGAGAGCTGCGACGTGGTACCGGTCGGCTCCCGGGCAGGGGTCACGAGGTGACCACCCAGACGCAGCCTCCCACCCTGGAAAGCCAGACGTCCGCGCCGGTGATGCAGGTCCTCAGGGCAATGCGGGACGCGCTGGTGGAGGATCCCGCCAACCCTACGCTTCGGAGAGACGCCCAGGTTATGTTCCCGTCGGTGATCCCTCACATCGGTCGGCGCGAGGCGGCGCTCCTCGCCGCCGGTGCCCTCCCCGTCCTGTTCAACGCGCCCGGTCGATCCCTCGCCCTTTCAGATGAGAGGGTGTATCTGTACCTGGATGTGTCCGGCTCCATGCGAGATGTGATCCCATTCGTTTCGGGCCTGATCCTCTGCGCCGGCGCGATGGTCGGCCCCACGATTTATCAGTTCTCGAATCGAGTGGTCTCCATCACGTGGCAGCAGCTCGAGGAGGGGTACGTGGGCACCACCGGTGGGACGGATCTCGACTGCGTGGCCCAGCACGCGAGGAGGCGTGGCCACCGCAGGATCCTCATCGTCAG
>JAJRWW010000030.1 GCA_024276595.1 Myxococcota bacterium | reverse complement strand
GGGTGCCCGTGTGGAACACCGTGGCCGACGCGGTGGCTGAGACCGCCGCCAACGCCTCCATCATCTTCGTTCCCGCCCCCGGCGGCGCAGATGCCCTCCTGGAGGCCGCAGCCGCGGGCATTGAGCTTGTGGTGGTGATCACAGAGGGGATCCCCACGCTGGACATGGTGCGTGCCCTCCCGGCAGCCAGGCGCATGGGAGCCAGGGTGATCGGTCCCAACTGCCCTGGCATCATATCCCCAGGCAAGTGCAAGATCGGCATCATGCCCTACTACATCCACGAGCCCGGCTCCGTGGGGGTAATCTCTCGATCAGGTACGCTGACCTACGAGGCCGTGGACTAGCTCACCAGGCTCGGCCTGGGGCAGTCCACGTGCATCGGCATCGGTGGAGATCCGGTAATCGGCTCCACCTTCGTGGACGTGCTGGCGGCCTTCGAGGAGGATCCCGACACCACCGCGGTGCTCATGATCGGCGAGATCGGTGGCTCCGCCGAGGAGGAGGCCGCCGCCTTCGTGGCGGAGAAAATGACCAAGCCGGTGGCCGCCTTCATCGCGGGGCAGACGGCCCCGCCGGGCAAGCGCATGGGGCACGCCGGCGCAATAATTGCCGGCGGCAAGGGCACCGCGGCCCACAAGATCTCCGCCCTGAGCGACGCCGGCATAGTGGTCGCGTCCACCCCTGCTGCCATGGGCGAGGCCATGAAGCAAGCCATCGAACACAGAAAGTGAGCTGACATGGAACGTACACTCGGACTCATCAAACCCGACGCCACGGCCAAGATGGCCCACGGCCCCATTATGACCGCCATCACGGAGGCCGGCCTGAAGATAGTCGCCTGCAAGTCCATGCGCCTGTCAGCCGCCGAGGCCGCGGGGTTCTACGCGGTCCACTCCGAGCGCCCCTTCTTCGGAGAGCTGGTGGAGTACATGACCTCCGGTCCCATCGTGGCCATGGTCCTGGAGGGGGACGACGCCATCCAGAAATGGCGCGACCTCATGGGGCCCACCGACGCCACCAAGGCTGGCCCAGAGACCCTGCGCGGCCGCTTCGGCACCTCACTTCAAAACAACGCCGTGCACGGATCGGACGCTCCGGACACGGCGGCCTTCGAGATAGGCTTCCTGTTCGCCGGCAGGGAGCTCGAGGCCCTCTCCCGTTAGCCGGGACCGGCCTCCACCTTCGGCCCACCGCCAACCGTGGTGCACCGCTCTCCCAGACAGAATGTGGACCTCCGGAGCCTCACCTACCCGGAGCTGGAGGAGCTCGTGCTCTCCATGGGAGAGCGTCGCTTTCGCGCAGAGCAGCTCTTTCGCTGGCTTCACGGCCAGGGGATCACACGCCTCGATCAGATGACCAATGTCTCCAGGGAGCTGAGGGCGCGCCTGGGCCAGGAGACGACCCTCACCACCCTGCGGCCGCTGGAAGCGCTGGGCTCGGCGGACGGCAGCACCAAGCTGGCCTTTGCCACCGCAGACGGCCACGTGGTGGAGAGCGTGCTCATGCCCGAGGAGCGCAAGGTGTCGGTGTGTCTCTCCACCCAGGTGGGGTGTGCCATGGGCTGCGCCTTCTGCGCCACCGCAGGGTTGGGTCTTGTCCGATCCCTCTGTGCAGGGGAGATCGTTGACCAGCTCTACCGGATCAGAGCATGGCTGCACCAGCGGGGCGACACCCGCCGCATCTCCAATGTCATCTACATGGGCATGGGTGAGCCCCTGGCCAACCTGGGTGGTGTTCGCAGATCCCTGGAGATGCTCATGCACCCGCTGGGAGCCAACCTCTCCTCCCGTCGCATCACCGTCTCCACCGTGGGCCTGGTGCCGGGGATCCACCGGATGGCCACCTGGAGCTTCCAGGTGAACCTGGCCGTCTCCCTCAACGCCACCACCCAGGCCACCAGGGAGCGGCTCATGCCCACCGCGAAGAAGAACCCCATCCCCAGGCTGCTCCAGGCCCTGCGCGCCTTCCCCCTGGAGAAGCGCCGGCGCATTACCTTCGAGTACGTGCTCATCGCCGACACCAATGACTCCGACGAGGACGCCGCCAGGCTCCTTCGCCTCGTGGCCCCGATCCCCTGCAAGCTCAACGTGATCCCTCTCAACCCGACAGATGCCTGTAACCTCAGGCCCCCCGGCGCCGAGCGGGTGGATGCCTTCTGCTCCATAATCCGGCGATCCGGATGCACGGTGATCACCAGAAACAGTCGCGGCTCTGACATTGGCGCGGCCTGTGGCCAGCTCGCAGGACGCCTGCACGAGGAGACCGGGCCAGCCTGAGCGCTGCGGGCCGCCCCCCGCGGCCCCGGGGATCCCCAAGTCCCCCCGAATCTGCACCCACTCCCAGGGGCCTGCAACCCGGCTCGGATGTGATATGGTAGTGCATTCGCCGTCCACGTGGCGGGAGCAGGCCCCGCGACCCGTGGCCAAGGGGCCCCAACAACAGACCGCGGTGCGATCACAACGAGGGCAGCACATGGACCTTCCCACGGATCCCGAAGTAGCCGCGCGCATCGACGCGCTGGACCACCACTGGAACCGCTACGGGCTGGACTCCTTTGGCGTCTCCAAGGAGCACCTGGGCACCTTCTTCTCTCTGCTGGGCTGGCTCTACCGCCACTACTTCCGGGTCACGGTGCACAACATCCACCGGGTCCCCGACAAGGGGCGAGCCATGGTCGTGGGCAACCACTCCGGCGGCCTGCCGGTGGATGGAGGCATGGTGCTCACCTCCCTGCTGCTGGACCACGAGCCGCCCAGGTTGGCGCACGGCATGGTCGAGAAGTTCGCCCAGCGCTGGCCCTTTGTCTCGACCTGGTTCTCCCGGGTGGGGCAGTTCACTGGCCTCCCTGAGCACGCGGTGGCCCTGCTGGAGGATGACCGCATCTTGATGGTGTTCCCCGAGGGCGCTCGTGGTACGGGCAAGCTCTACAGGGACCGCTACGAGCTGGTCGGGTTCGGCACGGGGTTCATGCGGCTGGCTCTGCAAACCGGCTCGCCCATTGTGCCGTTCGCCTTTGTTGGAGGTGAGGAGGCCCTGCCCACCAAGTTTCACCTCAAGTCCATCGCCAGGAGGCTGGGGCTGCCCTACATCCCAGTGCCAGGCTACCTCCTGCCCTTCCCCATGCCCATCGCATGCGACATCTACTACGGTGAGCCGCTCCTGTTCGATGGCACCGGCGCGGAGGCCGACAGGGTGATCGAGGGCTACGTGGACCGGGTGAAGGCGCGCATTGTGGAGCTCATCGACGAGGGCCGCGTGGCTCGCCGGAGGCGGCTGGGCCGAGTCCTGCCGGTGGAGCCCCAGGAGGACGATTTCCCGGGGGAGGTGTCGCAATGAGGATCCTGGTCACTGGCATCTCCGGGACCATGGGGCGCCTCGTGGCCTTGCGCTTGCTGGAGGAGGGGCACGAGGTGATTGGCATCGACCGTCGCCCCTGGCCAGACGCCCCGAGGGAGATCGACCTGTGCAGGGCCGACACCCGCAAGCGCCCCGCCGAGGACGTGTTTCGCCTCCAGCGCCCAGAGGCGGTGATCCACATGGCGACGGTCACCCACTGGGGTGCCAGCCGGGAGGAGCGCTACCGCATCAACCTCGGCGGCACCAGGGCGGTGTTCGACCACTGCCACTCCTACGGCGTGAAGCAGGCCATCTTCGTGGGCCGCCACACGGTGTACGGCGCAGCACCTGACGCACCCCTTTACCACAGCGAAGAAGATCCGCCCATGGCGGTGTCCACCTTCCCGGACCTCGCCGACCTGGTGGCCGCGGACCTCTACGCCGGGTCGGCCCTCTGGCGGTTTCCCCAGATCCAGACGGCGGTGCTCCGCATCGTCTACACCCTGGGCCCGTCGGGCACCGGAACGCTCATGCGCTTCCTGCGCGGCCCCAACGTGCCCACCGTCATGGGGTTCGATCCCTTGTACCAGTTCATCCACGAGCAGGATGCGGCCCGAGCAATCGTGGAGGCCCTGCGCCATGGGCTCCGGGGCATCTTCAACGTGGCCGGACCTCCGCCGGTGCCCCTGTCCTTGCTTTGCAAGGTCACCGGCCGCAGGGCTGTGCCCATCCCCGACCTGCTGTACCCCCTGGCCCTGGGTCGCTTCGGGCTGCCGGGCCTGCCAGCGGGCGCCATCAGCCATCTCAAGCACCCCATCGTGGTCAAGGCCAACGCGTTCGTGGAGGCCACGGGGTTCGCCCCCGAGCTGGACGAGGTGCAGACCATGGAGTCCTTCCGCTGGTCAGGCGACTGAGCCACCTGGTGGCCGTGGCATCGGCCAGCGCCCCCTTGGGGGCCTCACTCCACTGGCAGGATAAACGCAAAGCTGGAGCCGCGCCCCAGGGTGCTGTCGACCCAGATGGAGCCCCCGTGAGCGGTCACAACCAGCTTGCACAGCGCCAGCCCGAGACCGGTGGACACCTTCACCCGACGCCTCCGGGACTCCACCACCCCGAACTTCTCGAAAATTCGGGTCTGCTCCTCCTCCGGAATTCCCTCGCCCGAGTCGCTCACCTGCACCAGAACCCCTCGGGACACCCCCACGAGCCGCTCCAGGAGCTCATCCGATGATGCCTCGCGCACGACGACCTCCACCGCGCCCCCCGCTGGTGTGAACTTGAGGGCGTTGCCCACCAGGTTCTCCACAGTGCGCAGCACAAGGTCCAGGTCCGCCTCCACCGGCGGGAGGTCTGAGTCGGCTCGGTAGTCCAGGGTCACCTCCTCCACCTCGGCCAGGATCCGGTTGTTGGCCACCACCCTGGAGATGGCGTCCCCCAGGGCGAAGCGGGTGCGCTGCAGGGACACCTCGCCAGACTCCAGCTTCTGGATGTCCAGCAGGCTCCCCACCAGGCGCAGCACCTCGTCTCCCGCCACCCCGGCGTTTCGCAGGTACCGCTGGCAGCGGGGATCCTCCTGGACGGCGTCCACGCGCTCGAGCACCTTCAGCGCGGTGAGCACCACCATCAACGGGTTGCGCAGGTCGTGCACGATCATCGACGACAGGTCCGCTCGGAGCTGAGAGATGTGCATGAGCGCCAGCGCGCTGGAGACCGCGTGAGCCACCGGCCCGGCCAGGGACTCCAGGGCCACGGCGTCGTGGGGCTCGAACCGCCCGGGCTGGTCGCAGACCAGGTGCAGCACTCCCACCACCTTGCCCCCGCTCTGCAGGGGCACGGCGATCTCGCTGCTTGCCGCCGGACACAGGGCGCCCTCTGCGTCTGGCTCCACCGCGGCGTCGTACACGAGGGTGCACTGGCTGGACGCGGCCCTGCCGAGGAGGCGGTGCTCCAGGGACCAGCTCCTGGGTGGATTCTCCAAAAAGCCTGGCTCTGAGGCGCTGCCCACCAGGCTCAGGGTGGACCCCGCGGAGTCCATGACGCTCAGCCCCACATACTGCACGGAGAACTCCTCCCGCAGCCGGATGGAGACCCGCCTGGCCAGATCCTCCACGTCCGAGGCACCCACAGCTATGCGGCTCACCGCGGCCGAGAGGGCGAGCTGGCGGTTGTTGGCCTCCAGGGCGGAGATGACCAGGGCGTTCTCCAGGGCCACCCCGATGAGGGGCGCCAGCAGCTCGAGCTGGTGCACGAGGAGGTCATCAAAGGCCGCCACCCTTTTTGCCTGGACGTCCAGAACCCCCAGGACCCTTCGATGACTCACGATGGGAATCACCACCTCCGACCTGGTGTCGGCGAGAAAGTCTGTCAGGACGTAGTCGGGATCCGTGCTCACGTCGTCCACCCGCACGGTCTTCCCCTCCAGGACCGCCCTCCCCACCAACCCCTTGCCCGGTGGCATGGTCACGTCCTCGGTGGTCATGGTGGCGAAGAGCTGCGCGCCATCCAGACCCTCCCCATCCGCGGCGCGAAACACCAGGCGTCCGTCCTCCTGCATGGCGATGGAGACAAAGGAGACGTCGAGCTGCTGCCGCACGGTGCGAACAATCGTCCAGAGCAGATCCTGGAGATTGCTGGCCCCCAGCACCTGCCGAGCCACCCGCTGCAAGAGCTGGAAGTTGAACTCGGGTGAGGATGCGGCGGAGGACATCGGCGGCTCCTGGTTCAGATCTTGATTTCCTCGAAGGTGGGTCGGAGGCTCACCAGATGTCGGAGCCGGTCAGCTCCTCCTCCAGCTTGTCGGCGACCTTGACGATGACGTGCATGGGCACCACCAGCTCGTCCGGGTCCAGGGTGGAGAGCAGCGCCGTGTGGCGCATGACATAGAAGTCGTCCCGGTCCAGGGCCAGGTACCCCACAACCGACTTTCCATTTAGCTCCAGGGCTCGATCCGGGGACATGAGCTCCTTCCGGCACACCCTGGCCTCGAACAGGACCCACTGTCGGTCCATGCCGTCAAAGCGCGTGATGGTGATGGAGTGTCGGCGGTTGTCGTCGAACCCAAAAAGCAGGGCCACGTGGTCGTCGTCCTCCTCCAGCAGCCGGTACCGGGAGCGCATGTACTGTCTGATCTCTTCCCAGCTCGCCAAGGGGCATCCTCCTGGTCCGCCGATCCAGCAACGAGCGGATCTGGGCTCACATCAATCGTCTCTCATCATACAGAAAAGACAAGACAAACACCAAGGATGATTCACACCAGGGATCCGGCGCCCAGGAGATCACCTTCTGGCAGGGCCGCGCTACCGGGCGCCCCCCAGGCGCATCCCCATGCGGTGCCACCTGATCCCCTCCAGCGGATCGGTGGAGAGCAGCACCGCTGTGGGGCGCCCCCGAATCCTCCGGGTGGAGACGGGACCCCAGTGGCGGCTGTCTGACCCCGTGCCGCGGTTGTCGGAGAGCAGGTACACCTTGCCCTTGCCCACTACCCCCTCCTTGTAACCACTCTGGCGGTGGCGGGCGTGGGCGATGGGGTAGGAGACCACCACCGAGCGTTTCCCCACGCGTTCGACAAAAGCATGGCAGCGCTCGTAGTTGGCGTTCTTCTTCCGGCGCCTGACCTCCAGGGCATAGACGCAGGGGCCAGGCCAGGGGAGCCACACCACCGGTACCAGAGGTCTGCCGCCAGGCCCGATCATGGGCTGGCGTATGGAAAGCGGGCCCGCTGGTGGGCCAAAGCCAACTCGGTCTCCGGCAACCGCGAACACCCGTCGAACGAGCAGCCGCCCCGACCCGTCCGGGTCCAGCACCGCCACCAGCTCGCCCCGTCGCATGGGAGGCCCGCCCAGACGCACGCCAATGAGCGGGAGCTGCAGGCCCCAGGCCATGCGGTCCACCACCAGGTGGTCTCCGGGCTCGAGGGCGGGGCTCATGGCCGGCCGGGTGACCGTGGTGGTGGCGGTGGTAAACATCCATATTAGCACCAGCGAGCCCACTGCTCCCATGTACACGGAGCGGGCCAGCCTTCTGTGCCTTCGAACGGGCGGCGCGGGCCGCCGCCTCATCTGGAAGGCGTCCAGGGCGGCCTCGCCCACCATTACCGCCTTGACGGGCAGGCCCAGCAGCAGCGCCGGGTGGCCCAGGTGGACCCAGCCAGCCGCCACCGCAAGGAGGGTCACCACCGACGGTGCGGTGAAGGCGCCGGCCACAAAGGCCATCAGGTACACGGTGGCAGACCCGGTCACCGCCGCAGCCAGCAGCAGCCCCGCAGGGAGTGCCACCGAGAGCACGGCCCGGATCAGCCGCCCGTTGTGAAGCTGGCCCAGCCCCGAGAAGGCCATGGCCAGCAGGGCCGAGACGAGGGGGTTGGGGGGCTCGGCGTAGGCCTCCTGCCGCCGGGAACGGGCCGAGGCGCGCCCGGGAGCGGGAGCGTCACCGCCACCGCTCCCCTCGGCATGGGAGCGCCCAGCATGGGAGCTCGAAACCGGCGCCGCTGGACCCGGCGCCACCCGGGGACGCCTGGTGCGCCTCCCCACGAAAGGTTTGAAAGGCCGCCCTGGCCCGGAGGCATGGATCCGAGACCGGCGGCCCGGTGATGACCCGGAAGGTCCGGGGAGGGGGGTGTCGTCGTTGTTGGGCATGAGGCAGCATCCCGGGTATACAACCGATTCTCTCGGCCGGCCAAGATCATACGGTCTGGTCGAGAAAATAGCCGGCCAAGCTCACGCCACGGGGCGACGATCTCCGCGGGGGCCATTGCGACGCCCTACCCCAGCCGCCGCGCCAGATCCTCGTACTCCGACAGCTCCGTCCGAAGCTTCTCCAGGGCGTAGCGCATGCGACTCTTGGCGGTGTTCTCCGGGATGCCAACTATGTCGGCGATCTCCTTGAATGGCAGGCCGATGTACTCACGCATGAGAAACACCTCCCGCTGATCCTCGGCCAGGCTCTCCACTGCCGCCTGGATCCGGCGCCCCATGCGTCGCCCCATGGCCCGCCGGTCCGTGGCGGCGTCCGGGCTTGGTATGGACTCGCCCAGGGGCCGCCTGTCCTCCCCGCCCGCGCGAACCGGGTGGTCCAAAGATGCCGCTCGCCGGTGCTGCATGCGCCGGGAATGATCGATGCAGATGTTTCGGGCGATGGTGTACAGCCAGGTGGTAAACTTGGCCTCCTGCTTGTAGCTCTTTGCCCGACGGATTATGCGGAGAAACACGTCCTGCACCAGGTCCTCGGCGGTGGACCTGTTCCCCACATACCGGAATATGAAGTTGAGCACCTTCTTTTGGTGACGGCGCAGCAGCTCCTCGAAGGCGCGGCAGTCGCCCTTGCTGTAGGCCAGCATAAGCTGCTCGTTGGTTAGCTCGTTCGCCACTGGCTCCAGGTCCATCCCGGCGCCCTGTACAGGGCAGGCGGATACTATCGCCAAAGTTGGTGGTTTTGCAACGATCCCCCGCTGGCGGGCCCGGAGGATCGTGCCGGACTCAGCAGTAGTAGACCGCGCCAAGCTCATAATGGTGCCCATGGATCGTACCCCTGGCAGCTTTGCTCTCCAGCAAGGAAACGAGCTCGAGGCCCGGTTCTTACAGGTGAGACAGGTGTCAGGCCCCGTACCTTGGCCCTTCCTCGTCACCGAGCCCTGGCTGCCCGTTCGGGCGACATGCACGACCGGGGGCTACCAAAATGTGCTAAAAAGCACGGCACTGCCGTGGATTTCGACCCCACCGCCGGGTCCCATGTACGCTCTCACCGGAGGTTTTCTCGATGTCAGATCCTCGAAACGCCCAGCTCGCCAAGCAGCTTGTGGGATACTCCCTGGATGTGCAGCCAGGGGAGCTCCTTTACCTGGAGGTCAAGGGCCTCGCCGCCCTGGACCTGGCTCGGGACGTGGTGGAGGTCACCACCGCCGCTGGCGGCGTCCCGGTGGTCGTCTACCACGACGACGGGCTCATGCGCGGGTTTTGGGCCCAGGCTGGTGAGGCACAGATCATGTCCTACGCCGCCGCCCACATGGACCTCATGAAGCGCGCCGACACGTTCCTCTCGATCCGGGGCTCGGACAACCCCTTCGACATGCAGGGCCTGGACGACGCTCAGATGGCTCTCATGGGGCAGCACTTCGTCACGCCGGTGCACATGCAGGAGCGTCTGAGCAACACCCGCTGGTGCGTGCTCCGGTACCCCAACAACGCCATGGCGGTCATGGCTCACCGCAGCCAGCAGGAGTTCGAGCGCTTCTTCTACGACGTCTGCTGCCTGGACTACTCGCGCCTGAGCCGCGCCATGGACCCGCTGGTGACCCTCCTCGACCAGGCCAGGGAGGTGCACATCGAGGGTCCGGGCACCGACCTGCGCTTCTCCATCGAGGGGATCGGAGCGGTAAAGTGCGACGGTCACCGCAACATCCCCGACGGGGAGGTGTACACCGCCCCTGTGAAGGAGTCGGTGAGGGGAACCATCACCTACAACACCGCATCCATCCAGAAGGGGGAGGTCTTCGACGGGATCTCCCTCACCTTCGAGGAGGGCAAGATCGTGCGGTCCACCTGCCGGGTCGGGGATCCCCAGAAGCTGGAGCAGATCTTTGCCGAGGACGAGGGCGCCGCCTACGTGGGCGAGTTCGCCTTCGGCCTCAACCCCCACATCACCGCCGCCATGCAGGACATTCTCTTCGACGAGAAGATCGGCGGATCCATCCACTTCACGCCGGGCAACGCCTACGAGACGGCCGACAACGGCAACCGCTCCCAGCTCCACTGGGACCTGGTCCTCATCCAGACCCCTGCCGAGGGAGGCGGAACCATCTCCATCGACGGCAGACGGGTGCGTGAGGACGGCCTGTTCGTGGTCGACGAGCTGGCCCCCTTGAACCCCGACGCGCTGCTGGAGTAGCCATGCCCTCGACCCCAACGTGGTGGCGGCCCGTGGCGCTGGCCGCAGGGCTCGGGCTTGTGGCGACGCTCCTGCTCGGCTGCCCCCGCCGTGATCCCCGAGCCCCATCCACCGCTGCCAGTGGACCCAAGGAGCTGTGGTCCACCCAGATCGAGGGGGATCCCTGGCCCTGGCGTGTGGCAAAGGGCAACCTGCTCGTGTGGCGATACCGCCTAGCCCGGGCCGGGTTCCTGTTCCCCATTAAGCTGGAGAGCTACGGGGCTGCCACGGGCAGGGCCAACTGGAGCGTGCCAATCCGCCCGTGGCTCTGGTCCACCCAGGTCCCCTGGAGCGTGAACGTTGCCCTGTTTGAGACCACCATCGCCGCCTGGGTCAAGGGCAACGTGGCTCGCAGCCTCAGGCTGGACACCGGCGAGGAGGCCTGGTCCATCCCCCTGTGCCGCGGCCTGGCTCGAGCTGGAGATCACCTGGTGATGGTGAGCGAGTCGCGCCTTTTGGTGCTGGAGCCAACCACGGGCAAGACCATGCGCGAGATCCCACTGGCCTCTCCCCTGGTCACTCCCCCCGTGGTGCGAGGACGCCAGGTCGTGGGCCTTACAGCGGACGGCCACCTCGTGAGCGTGAGCCTGGACAGCGGCAGGAGCCTCTGGCGCCGTCGGGTGGACATCCACCTGGGGGCGCAACCGGATCGCCCTGTGCTGGCCGGCTCGATCATCTTGCTCCCTCTTCTGCCCTCCAGCACCGCAGCCGACAAGAAGGCCACCCTGGAGGCAAGATCACTCTCGACAGGGGCGCTGCTGTGGCGGCAGAAGGTGCCCCGCTCGGGAGGCTCATCGTCTCCCCTGGCTGGCATGACCGTGGCAGGGGACGTGCTGCTCGTCCTCCAGCGGGCCAGCGGCTGCCTCCTCGTCCACGACCTGGCGAGCGGCCGACTTCGATTTCGGCGCTGCGGCCTGAACCTGGCGTCGGCCCCTTTGCGCCACGGAAAATGGCTGTACGTGCTGGGCACCGACAGGGGTAGCGTCGCCGCCCTCCGCCGGGGAGACGTCTGGTCCACCATCGACTTCCCACTGCTGGCTCTGCACGCCCGAACCGGGCGCGCTCGAGCAGTCAGGCGACCGGGCCGGCGACGGGGGGCATCCCGCTTCCTGCGCGCCACCCGGCTCCAGATCGGTCCGCTCGACCAGCGGCTGCTGTACCTGCTCCAGCGGGACCGCTTCCTCTCAGCCCTCCGCCTGCGAAAGCTCCAGGGCTCCAGGTAGCCTCTCCCCCTGAGCCCAAGCCAGGGCCGTAGCCGACTCCTCTGCCAGGCATCTGCCCTGGAGCCGAGAGCTCGCGAGCTGGGAAACCAGACATGATTTCGGGATCTTTCCCCTGAGCTTCCCGGTGATGGGGGCCGCTGCACGGCGCTGGCCACCGTCTTTGGTCAGGGCAGGGTCAGGGCGGAGTCTGTGGGTGGCCCTCTGGGAGGTTGACTTTCTTCACCATCTTGGGCAGACATAACGGGTCTTTTTTACAACGGAACCTGGCCTGCGCACTCTTACTCTGGCGCGGGGATGGAGGAGCACCATGAGCGAGGAAGATCTCCGCAAGGAGCTTGAAGAAACCAAGAAGCAGCTAGAGGCGCTCAAGAGCCGTGGCGCCAAGGGCATCACATTCAAGGTCAGTGAGAAGGGGGGGCTCTCGGTGTATGGCCTCGGCCGTTTCCCCGTGACGCTCTACAAGGAGCAGTGGCTGAAGCTGCTGGCGCTGGCCAACGACATCCACGCCTTCATCGACGAGAACTCAGACAGGCTCAAAACGAAGAAGGACAAGTAGTTGGCGCCAGGGGGG
>JAJRWW010000362.1 GCA_024276595.1 Myxococcota bacterium | reverse complement strand
CGCCGAGCAGCTCGTGCAGTCCTCGGAGGCGTCGCAGGTGCCGTCTCCGCACGATACGCAGAGGCCGCAGTCCGCCGAGCAGCTCGTGCAGTCCTCGGAGGCGTCGCAGGTGCCGTCTCCGCACGATACGCAGAGGCCGCAGTCCGCCACGCAGTTTGTACAGTCCTCGCCGACCCCGGCGTCACATGTGCCGTCCCCACAGGCCGTGCATCCCGTGGTGTCGTAGGTACAGTCGAGCGCGCAGGCAAGTGTTCCCACGCCCAACCCCAGCGAGGTACAGCTAGCGCCGTCCAGGTCTGTCCCATCGCACGCCTCTGGGAGATCAATGATGCCGTTGCCGCATACGGCGGAGGGGTGGCAGTCGGAGGTGTCGAAGTCGCACAGGTCGCTGCAGGCCAAGTATCCCGTGCCCAGCCCCAGCGAGGAGCAGCTCTCGCCCGCAAGATCCGTACCGTCGCAGGCCTCGGCTTCCTCCCGGACGCCGTCGCCGCAGTCAGGGCCAGCGGTGCACTGGTCCGTTGCGAAGGTACAGTCAGCAGCGCAGGTCAGTACGCCAGATCCCAACCCGAGTGAGGCGCAGTCCTGGCCATCAAGCTCGGAGCCATCGCAGGTTTCGCCGCTCTCGAGCCTGTCGTTGCCGCACACCGGGTCCTAGGCGCTGTACGATTTAGTGCAGCCACTGACGAACAACAGCGGCGCCGAGAAAACAAGAAATAGCTGAAAGACACGGTGCCAGGATGACATCAATCCTACCTCCAGGTTGGCGGGTTCCGGTGCGTTTTGCGCACAACGCTCTCCAACAGACGCACCTGTAGTCCGCTATCACAACCACCTGTAGTGGCGATGAGGCCCGTTAATTAGGGTCGAAATATGCTACAGGAGGTCGATCGACATCCCCAACAGCAGGTGTGGCCGTATAGCCCAGGGCTTGAGGAGCACGTCCCGGACCCCCTCACCGGTCACGACATAATGTAGGTTGTTGAAGTAAGCTTGTATCCCAGCGGCGAGGAAGGCACGAGCTCTGGAGGAGAGCACGATCTCGAAGTGCACAGTCGGTGTGACCGCCACGAGCAGGTCGTTGCGGTCCACATCCGGGTACGCGACAGTCGAGGTGGTACGATGGACGACATACTCCAGGTTGATCGCGAGACTTCCTCCCAGACGGAATCGGCCGGCTTGCCAATGCGCGCGTGCGCCGAACAGCACCAGATAGCGCGTCAGCCGCATGGATGCGTACTGCCCTTCGCCGGTGATCGGTGGCCCCAGAATGAAGCCGGCGAAGACGGACCACCAGGGGCGAATTCGCCATAACACTGCACCCCAGAACCCATGCGCTACTCGTCTAGCGCTCGAGAAGCCCTCCAGCGCATAGGCTGCCTCGATCCCAACTCTGTGCCTCGAACGGCGTGGTTGGTGGGAGCGTGCCGTGGTTGCTGCGGGCCGGACTTGCAGGCGGGGCAAGGCCAGCGGCACGCTGGAAGGATAGACCCCGATGGTTCCCCCGGCCAGAAGTGCCTTGACCGCCTGACGGAGGATGAGCGCCATGGCCTCCATACGTCCGGCGTCATCGAGCCCGCCGATGCTGCGCACCACCACCCGCTCCCCACGGCTGGTCGCGAGGTAGAGATAGATCCGTTGGCGGAGGTGGATGTCACACCAGAAGACCGCCATCGTGTCTCCCTTCCGGAGAATGCGCCGTGCGAGCTCGAGCTGAGTAGGGAGCTCGGCCGGAAAACGAGTCACTCGATGGACGCGGACGCGCACAGGCAGTCCAACGAGCTGGGCTCGCACTGCCCGTTTGGCACGGGCTACCATGGTCTCTTGGGACACATCTACCAGCATCACGAGTGCATTGCCGATGCTAGCTGTGGAAGGTGACGACGAGCCGGAGCGGGGTGCACCCGCCAGTGGTGCTCCGAAAAGAAGTAAGGACACGACAAGTGACATTCATCATTCATTCTACGCAGAAGCAGCGGTCTGCGCGAGTAGCTTCTGGTGTCCGGTGAGGATGGACGCTGATTACGCCTCGTCATTGGGTTACAATCAAGCAAATGTCGGCTCGACGACACAAGGGACGTGCGGCGCTCGCATCCACGATGCACTTGCTCACGGTTCGCACAAGGAGCCTCGGCTCTGTTGTGACCCTCGTCATCCTGCTGGTATCCGGTGGGACCCATTGCTCCAGGGATCGTGTGGTTGCCCATCTTGCGGGCGATGGGGGCTGCGCTCCGGAAGACTGCAGTTGCCCGACGGGCCAGACCCGATGCAACGGGCAATGCATGGACCTGCAGACAGATCCAGCCCACTGTGGTGACTGCGACGCACCTTGCCCCGAGGGTGCGGCCTGTCTGGCCGGTGTCTGCGTCTGCACAGGCGATCTTTCACTTTGCGGCGACGCTTGCGTGAGCCTGAGCACCGATCCGGAGCACTGTGGTCTATGCGATGTCACCTGCCCTGCAGGTCGCCTCTGCGTGGACAGTGTCTGCGAGTGCCCGATTGGCTTGACAGACTGTGGAGGCATCTGCGTGAGCACGCTGACAGATCCGCAGCATTGTGGCGGCTGCGACGCACCCTGCCTCACCGGCACCTCGTGTGTAGAAGGGGCATGTGTCTGCCCGACGGGCCTGACGCGCTGCGGCGCCCAGTGCGTATACACCGAAACAAATCCTGACCACTGCGGGGCCTGCGACAACGCCTGCGGCAGCCTGGGAGATGTCTGTCTGGCCGGGGTGTGCCAGTGCCTGGGTCTCGCGGAGAACTGCGGCAATACGTGCGTGGACACTCTCATAGACCCGGCACACTGTGGAGGATGCGATCTTCCCTGTGATCCCGGCCAGATATGCGCAGGTGGGATCTGCCTTTGAGCCACACCGGGACCGGAAGCGCGCCGGGGTTGGTCCAGAATGAGACCCCAAAAAACCAGATGGCTTGCACTAAGGGGTGTGTGACCGAGTGTTCACCTGAGACGAGCGCCCAATCGCGTGAAGCAGCACTGAGTCTGGCCAAGGCGGCGGCAAGTGGCGACCCGCAGGCTCGATTACGGCTGGTCGATCAGCTCCTTGATCGGGTGAGGGCGGCTGCGTACTACCTGGCCGGTGGCCAGGATTGCGAGGACTTGGTGCAGGAGTCACTGGTGGAGATCATCGCCTCGATTGGCTCCTTTCGTGGCCAGAGTCGCCTGGAGACCTGGGCTGACCGTATCGCTGTGCGCACCATCCGACGGGAGCAGAAGCGACGGCGATCAAAACAGGTCTGGCACCCCGTCGACCCGGATCGGGTCGCATCGAGCCAGCCATCTGCTGACCACGTTGCCGAGAGTACGGATCTCCGTCGGCGGCTTGCGGTGGCACTCGGAAAGCTCACCCCGGAGAGACGGGAGACGTTCGTGCTGTTTGCCGTCCACCGCTACACCGCCATCGAGATCTCCGACATGACCCAGACTCCCGTGTTCACCGTGCGTGATCGGATCAAGATCGCGCGTCGGAAGCTCCAGGAGATTGCGGCGCGGGATGAGCTGCTCAGCGAGCTGCTCCATGGAGGCCGGCATGAGCGCTAGACATCTGGGTGATGATTGCGCCCGGGTCGAGGCGCTCGTCTGTGACGCCCGTCCATGGAACCAACGTGAGCAGGAGCTGGTGAGCCGACATCTGGACGAGTGCCAGCTTTGCCGCGGCACGCATTAGCTCATGCGCTTGCTCGACTACGAGAACGAGCCCGTGCCAGGTCCGAGCCTGGACGATGTAAGCCGACGTCGATTCTTGTCCAGGGTTGTCGCGGCAGCCGCTGATCGCGAGAAGCGACGTCCCGCCACTCCTCCTGCTGGCCAAGTGCATCCCATGTGGCGAGTGGTGCTTGCGGTTTTTGCCGTGGGCCTCGTGTTCGCCGTGGGGCTTGCAGGTTGGCTCCATTGGGACCGGTGGACTGGCTCTAGTCTCCAGTACCTGGCGCCGCAGATTGGTCAAGCCGACTCTGGCCGAATGGAGTTGATCTTGATCACCGGCCGGGTAGTGCTTGATGGCGCGGATCCAAGGCCAGGGCTCCCTATCCGAGCCGGCCAGACGTTGACGTCATTCGTGGGCTCTGCTGGGCTGCGCCGATCTGACGGCTTGATTCTTTCGTTGGGCCCGCGGAGTCAGCTCGCCATTCGTCAGGCAGAGGTCGGTCGTGTTTGGCTGCGGTTACGCAGGGGCTCGTTGGCGGTGAGCGTGGAGCCGCAGCGGGACCCTCGGCGGGTGATCATTGACACTCCGCACGGGAGGGTCACGGTTGTCGGAACAATCTTTGTCATTACGGTAGGAGGGAGCTCGAGCCGGGTGACTGTGGCCCGCGGCGAAGTGCAGGTGCGGCATGGAGGCCGAATCCAGAAGGTGCGACACGGACAATCACTGGTGTTTGGGACAGATGCTCCGTCGCCGCTTGGAATGCGAGGACGTGAAGCTCTTTCCAAGCGAGTGGCTCATCTAATGCTCCTTGGCAGAGCCGGGAACGCCGATCTTGTGGTCGACAGTGATCCTCGCGGTGCCGAGGTATTCCTCGATGGTGTAAAGGTGGGCGTAACTCCGGCACGCTCCCGCATCCCGCTGGGGCACCTGAGACTGCAGGTTATCAGCGCTCGGCACGAGACAATCTCCGAGCTGCTCCAGATTCGCGCCGGACAGCTCATCAAGAGGGACTACGCTCTTGAGCTGGGTCACCAATTCACTGCGTCCAACCCTGGCCCGTTGAGCACTTCTGCTCCAGGCAACGATGCCCAAGCGGATGCTTCTGCGAGGAGGCTGATTGGCCCCGGTATGGCCAGACGTAATCGAACCACGAAACCGGGGCGCACCGATCGGGCTCCAATTTCGGCAACACATCCGACCGTTCAGCAGCTAATGCAGCGGGCTCAGCGGCGACGTTTGGTCCGCGACTGGCGCGGCGCGGTTCGGGCCTACCAGGAGCTGATCCGCCGCTACCCGCTCGCATCGAGCGCTGGAGTGGCCCGCGTCTCCATAGGCACGATTCAGTTGAATCGCCTCGGTCGTCCCGGCCAGGCACTCCGCAGCTTCGAGCGTTATCTGCGTGATCGCCGGACCGGCACACTAGCACAGGAAGCTGCCTATGGAAGAGCACGTGCCCTCCAAGCTCTGGGGCGTCCCTGCGCCGAGTTGGATGCCTTGCAGACATTTCTGCGACGGTATCCCCGCTCGCTGAACCGTGCGCGTACGCGCCGCAGGATCCGCGCCTTGAGGACAGGCAAGGCCGCTCGGTGCGCGAACCACTGACCCCCACAAGCAGTTAGTCCATCCAACCATTTGGACGGCTACCCATACAGAAAAATGAAAGGAGCTCGTACAATGACATCATCTCAGAGAGTGCTTGTGTCACTGCTTGCCTTTGGGCTCTTGATGCCTCCAGGCTGTGGCGATGACGGCGGCAACGTTGCCGATGTCCTCGATTGCACGGGCTCTTGCTCATGCGACGAGGACACTCGAACCTGTACTTGTCAAGGCGGCACCGAATGCGTGCTCGAGGGCGACGGCAACGACGTCACTTTTGAATGCGATGGCAACGCCACCTGTGACTTGACCTGCGGGAGCAACTGCACTGCAATCTGCCCTGGAACCGCCGGTTGCATTGTCTCCATGGGTGACGACAGCAGCGGGGTGTGTAACGGTACCGGAGACTGTACCTATGTTTGCGACGGCGACTGTACGGCCGACTGCCCTGGGACCTCGTCCTGCACGCTCAGTTGTCATCCAGATGCCACCTGCGAGATCACCAGTTGCCCACAGGTGGTAGATTGCGGTGACGGCCTCCTGGCCTGTCGCACGGATTGTCCGCCTGCGTCATAGGTCGAAGTGAGAGCAATCGCGCTTCTTGATGGCGGTGCGTTCACGGAAAAGGGGGGTATGGCGGTTGTGGTTGGGCCACTGTCGGGCTTCGAGGGTGTCCGGGGACGGAGGGGATCCGGCGAAGTAGGCGACGGCTGTTGCATTATTG
>JAJRWW010000029.1 GCA_024276595.1 Myxococcota bacterium | reverse complement strand
TACTGGTCCACCACAGTAATGGACCACTGCTCCTCTGGCAGGACGCGGTCCAGCTTGTTGGCCATCATCGTGCCGGCTGTGCCAGCACCCAGAATCAGGATCCGTTTCATGATGCTCTCATCTCCTTCCGTTCATTCATTGACCACGGGGACAGCGCAGGGCGCCAGATCGGCGGCAGGGCCGGCTCATCTCTGCGCCTCTTTTCTTCTCGTGCTCGATTCCCCGTCCAGCTCGGAGCCGGCTCCGCTGACCTGGCGCTCACCAGATCGGCGGCATCCCTGGACGCACTGCACCAGGTCCACCAGCCGGGGCTCCGCCAGGGAGTAGATCGCCCGGCCGTTCTGCCTGCGTCGGCTCACCAGCCCACGGGAGCGGAGGATGGAGAGCTGCTGGGACAGGGACGCCTGGGCGACGCCCATCTGCTCGGCCAGAGCGCCCACGTTCTCTTCACCCTGGGCCAGGATCGAGATCACCTGCAGCCGAAGCGGATGGCCCAGTGCCTTCAGTATCTCGGACAGTTGCTCCCAATCCATGTGACACCTCACTGGCTGCTGCTTAGCACGCCCAGAAGTATGAATATCTCGATATCCAAGTTTTCAGATGCAGTGTGTATCCCCCAGAAAGTCGAGTGCGTCAATGGAAAAAATGGATTCACGGCAAGAAAGGTGCCTTGAGGGCGTGAGGCAGGACCAAAATGGTGCTCACAACCAGCAGGCTGGGTGACACCGGGCGGAGCTGGTGCGGTAATTCCTTTCCCGGCAGGCTGGAAGGCGCCATACTCACGGGGACGTCGAGCTGGCGCCCAGGCAAGCCGTGAAACAAGCTACCTTTGTTCCCATTTCCGCTTCGAGCGCTGCTGCAAGCTCATGCGCTCCGCCGGTCAGCCGTCGGCCGTGGTCCATGGGCGCTCTTTTGGGCATGGGCTCGACGGTCATCGCATGGGTGGTCGCTGTCGCCTTGGTGGCCGGTCCATCGGCCCATGGGGCTCCGAGGGTGGCGGCCCCAAGGGTGGCTCATAAGGTGGTGATGATCGCAGTGGCCAGCCAGAGAGAGGCCAGCTTTCGCGCCCTGCAGGCGGTGCGCGGACAGCTCAGCGACGTGGCCGTCGCCCTGGAGGTGCACCCGGTGGATCGACTCGATCCCTCGGCCGAGGAGCAGCTCCGCACGGCCCGCGCGGTGGCTCACTTCAAGAAGGCGTCGGTGGTCTTTTGGTTTGACTCCCAAAGGGCCAGGGTTTCCATCTACCTGCGCGCGCCGGGGGGGGGACGGCTGCTGGAGAGGCCGGTCCGCTCGGCTGGAGTCGAGGGGCGCTACGAGGCCCTGGCGGTGATAGTTCGCTTTGCCGTGCGAGGTCTGCTTCAGGGGGAGAAGGTTGGGGTGCGCCTGTCGCCGGTGGTCCCGCGCCGGGCGAAGCGGACCCAGGCTCCGCCCCCCCTGGCCACCACGCCGCCTCCCGTTGCCAGGCCCGCGCTGGGTCTGGCCATGGAGGTCGGGTACGACATGGACCTCTTCTCGGACCAGGTCGCCGCGGCCCAGGGGCTCCGGGTGGCCCTTGTGGGCACCTTCGGGCAGCAGAGGCGCTGGGAGGTGCTTGTGGGGTTTCGCATGGAGGCGCCCCTGGACGCACAGACAGACACGGTGGCGCTGAGCCTCCGCAGGTTTCCGATCAACCTGGGAGGCCGCTTCCTCTGGCGCAGGGGGCGTGTTTTGCTGGGCGCCCAGCTCGCGCTCACCGTGGCGGTGCTCACAGCGCGCTGGTCGGTGCTGGAGGGAGGGGAGGAGGAGCACAACCTCTCTTTACACGCTGCCGTGTCGCTTTCGCCGTCGCTGCTGGTGGGGCTGCACCTGATCCCTCGGCTCTCGTTGCTTCTTGGCCTGGGGGTGAGGGTGGGCCTCAACAGGTGGGAGTACCGAGCGCGAGTCGAGCCGGATCGGCTGCTGCTTTCGCCCTGGCGGGTGCAGCCAGCCCTCTCGCTCTCCCTGCGGGTGGAGATCCACTAAGCTAGGGCCTGGCTCAGGAGCCAGGGGGAGGTTGAGGCAGGTGGCCCAGGCACAGGGCCGCGGGGTGGCACCTGGGGCGTCTCGCGGGCCGTGGAGGGCCGGCTCTAGCAGGTTGGCGGAAAAAACGACCCCCCTTCGGGGCGCAGCGGACACTACAATACACAGGAGAGCAGTGTGCTGTCTGTGAAACCTCGATCCAGATCCCAGAGCCCCTCCGACCGCAGAGCGCGGGACGCGGAGCTGGTGCGGGCGGCCTCTGCTGGTGGTGAGGAGGCCCGGCGGAGGCTGGCTGAGCGGGTGCTAGATCGTATTCGAACCTCGGTGCGCTACCTGTGCGGCGACTCTGCTGAGAGCGCTGACCTGGTGCAGCAGTGCCTGGTGGAGGTGCTCCGCTCGGTGCGTGGCTTCCGGGGAGAGAGCCGCCTGGAGACCTGGGTGGACCGGGTCACCATTCGCACCGCCATGCGGCGCTTGCAGTCTCGACGTGCAGAGCTGGCCAGGGAGCTACCAGAGGATCCGGTGGCTGCGACCTCCCTGGACGATCCCGAGCGGGCGTTGACCAGGGCGCGGGTTCAGGCTCGGCTGGCGGCCATGATGCAGAAGCTCAATCCAGAGCGCCGAGGCGCGCTGGTCCTACAAGTAGTTTATGGCTACTCCATCAGTGAGATTGCCGACATGACCCAGGCCCCCAAGGAGACCGTGCGGGATAGGCTCAAGGTCGGCAAAAGGAGACTGCGTCGTCTCGTGCTCACCGACGACGCGTTGCGGGAATGGGCAAAGGACCTCAAGCCATGAGCGCCGCCAGCGAAAACAGCACCGAATGTAGACGTTACGAGCAGCTTCGCGCCGCTGAGCTGGAGGGCCACCCAGGGAGCTCTGCCGACCGGCTCTTCCTGGAGGCACACCGACGGGGTTGCGACGATTGCCGCACATTGGACGCTGTGCTGGGCGTGGCCCGCTGGATGGAGGAAGATATTCCCTGCGAGCGCCTGGACGAGATCTCTCGACGGAGGCTCGTCAACGACGCCGTGGCTGCTGCGGCTGAGGCGGACCTGGCGGACCTGGTGGAGGTGGCGGACACTGCGGGGCGGAGAGGCTCACAGGTCACGCCGGAGGAGGAGCGCCCCAAGGGAGCGGCTGGAGCGCGGCCCAAGCTGCGAGGATTGCTGCCCCGGTTGGCCTTCGCGGCGGCGGTGGTGGTGGCGTTTGTGACCGGCGCTCTGCTCTGGTCTCCCTGGCGAGGTGCCGAGCAGAGCATCGACGCGCCGCCAGTGACAGCTTCATCTGCCAGGCTCATGCTGCTCGCCGGGCGAGTCAGCACAGATGCGGGGAACGCAGAGCTGAGTCAGCGCCTGGGCGCGGGTCAGTGGGTGGAGACCGGCCCTGCGGCAAGCGCGGTGCTGCGGCTGCCCGCGGGGGCGATGGTGCTGCTGGGGGAGAGATCGAGGCTCCGCATGCTCCACTCAGCTTCCGCGGTGGCCCTCGACCGAGGTTCGCTGCTTGCCCAAGTCCTCCCCCAGCTCAAGGGGGCTCGCTTCTCGGTCCTCACCCGGCAGGGCCGGGTGCAGGTGAAGGGCACGGTGTTCCAGGTGATCGCTGGCGAGAGCGGCTCCAGCGCCGCAGTGCTGCGCGGTCGGGTGCTGGTGGCGGGAGGAGCCGGCCCCAAGGTGATCCTCTCGGCGGGCCAGCGGGTGGGCATTGGATCGCGCACCCCCACGCTCCTGTCAGCCGACCAGTCGCGTCGACTCTGGCAGCGAGTGAAGCTGCTGGATCTTTTGCAGCCGGACCGGCCCGCCCGCCTTGCGGTGACCAGCCACCCGGCGGGGGCGCGGGTGGTGGTGGATGGGGTGGCCCTGGGCACCACTCCCCTGGCGGTCTCCCTGCGGCCGGGGCATCGTCGCCTGGAGGTGGCTGCGGACGGGCACGTGGCGGTGCTGGAGCATGTGCTCCTCGTGGCTTTGGGGCGCACCACCAGGGACTTCGAGCTGCGACGGCTGCTCCCTTCGTCTCCTGGCCCTGGAGGGGATGCCAGGGAGGCGGCTCGAGGGGCGAGCTCCGCCGGATCCTCGGCCCGAGCAGGAGCTGGTGCGGGAGCGGGAGCGGGAGCGGGAGCCAGCGGCCGGGGACGTCCCAGAGCCAGGGTCCGGACCGGATCAGAAAAACGGCGATCTCCGCCGTCGAGCAGGGATCTTCGGCGGGCGCTGCTCAATCGGGCCCAGCTCTTGCGTGCGGCACGGGAGTGGCGCAGCGCCGAGCGCGCCTACCGAGAGCTCATCAGGCGCTATCCCGCCAGCGCGGAGGCCACCACCGCGTTGGTGTCGCTGGGGATCCTCCAGCTTCGGCACCTGGGCCAGCCCTCGGGTGCCCTGGCATCCTTTGATCGCTACTTGCGTCGGTCTCGCCGAGGGGTCCTGGCTCGCGAGGCCGCCTACGGTCGGATCCTGGCCTTGCGCTCCTTGGGCCGCAGCGCGGCAGAGATCCGGGCGATGCGCGAGTTCCTCAGACGATACCCGCGCGCGCTGCGCGCCCCTCGGGTGGGACGCAGGCTGCGCTCTCTCACTGGAGCCCACAGGGGATCCAGCTCGGCGATGGGTAGGCGGTGAGGTCGCTCGGAGGAGATTGTGCGGCTCGCGCTGTGGTCGGACCCCGGCCGGTGGCTCCGCGCGGCAAGGCATCCTGGCCTCTGCTTCGCTGGCTGCTCCCTTTGGGTGTGGCGCTCGCGGTGAGCGGCTGCTCCACCAAGACCATGTGGCTGGATGTCCCGGGTGACGGCGGTGGGGGCCACCACGACGGCGGCGGTGACGGCGGCTCGGGCCCTCCCTGCGGAGGTGGCCTGGCGGAATGTGATGGCGCCTGCGTGGACCTGAGCTCGGACCCGGAGCACTGCGGTGCCTGTGGGGTCCGCTGCGGGGCTGCCCAGAGCTGCGTGGCCGGCGAGTGTGTCTGCGCCGAGGGCGCCGAGCTTTGTGCTGGCGTCTGCCGGGACACCGGCTCCGATCCCACGAGCTGCGGGGAGTGCGGCCTGCGCTGCGACGCCGAGATGTGGTGCGTGAACGGCGCCTGCGTTTGTCGCCAAGGCCTGAGCTGGTGCGGCGAGGAGTGCGTGGACACGGACGTCGATTCGACCAACTGCGGTGGGTGCCAGGTAGACTGCTCCGGCACATCCACGCCCTACTGCTACCAGGGGAGCTGCAGCGCTCTCCCCTGTGCGCAGCAGGTGCCGGCGGCGGAGGCCTGTGGGTCGGAGGAGCATAGCTGCATAGATCCGGCCAGCCTGCTCACCTCGCCGCTGCACTGCGGCGAGTGTGGCAACTCTTGCGAGGTGGACAGCCTGTGCGTGGATGGAGAGTGCCGGAGCTACTACCCGGCCGTTGGCTGCACCGCCTGCCCCTGCGACCAGGTCTGTGGGACGAGCCTCTGCTGTCTCTTGTCGGGGGCTTCTGCTCCTGTCTGTCTTGTGGGAGCGACGACATGTCCGTGAGGGCGCAACGGCGATGGACTCGAAGTGAAGCGCCTATTATCAATACAGGAGGTTAGGTGATGCGACGCAATTTCATTTTCATCTCTTCGATGGTGGCCTTCGGGCTGCTGGCTGGCTGCAGCTCTAAGACTAGCGGCGGGATCCTGGACTGCGACCCCGGGCTGGACCAGTGTGGGGAGACCTGCGTGAACCTGCAGACCGACGAGAACCACTGCGGGGCCTGCGGGTATGCCTGCGGGCAGGGCGTGGACTGTGTGGCCGGGGTCTGCGACAATGAGTGCCCCGCAGGCACCGAGATGTGCGATGGCTCCTGCGTCGACACCGTCTCAGACCCGGAAAACTGCGGCTCCTGTGGAACCACTTGCAGCGGACAGGCGGCCTACTGCTTCGAGGGTGGCTGCGTGGATCAGTGCCCCCAGGGCTACGTGGACTGCGACTTCGCCTGCGTTGACCTGTCTTCGGACATGCTCAACTGTGGCCAGTGCGGGGAGGCGTGCCCGACAAATGGAGAGTGCGTGTCCGGGGTGTGCCAGTGTGACCCGAGCCTGGTCAACTGCGGGGATGTGTGCGCCGACCTGTCGACAGACGTCGACAACTGCGGCGACTGCGGCAACGAGTGCGGCGGCGCCGGGGAGTGCGTGTCCGGGATATGCCAATGCCCTGCGGGCGCCACGGAGTGCGGTGGGGAGTGCGTGGACCTCCTCTCTGACAACAACAACTGCGGCGACTGCGGAGTCAGGTGCGGCCCCTATGGAAGCTGCGTGAGCGGCGTGTGCGAGTGCGATGTTGGCGCGGATCAGTGTGGCAACAGGTGCCAGGACATCACCTCCAACCCGGACTTCTGCGGCGACTGCGACACCCGATGCAGCAACGATCAGTACTGCACCGACAGCGCCTGCGAATGTCGTCCCGGGCTGCTTTTCTGCGCCGCCGCCGGTGGGTGTGTGGATCCCCTCTCGGATCCGGCCAACTGCGGGGGCTGTGACCTGCCCTGCGGGGGCACCATGCCCGTGTGCAACGCTGGCGTCTGCGCCCACCAGTGCCCTGGCGGCCTGGATGAGTGCAACAACGCCTGCGTGGACACGGACACCAACCCGTTGCACTGCGGCGACTGCGGCAACGTGTGTGACAACGACGAGGTCTGTGTCCAGGGTGGCTGTGAAAAGTACCGGGCGGCACCCCTTTGCGACCAGTGCCCTTGCGACCAGTGCGAGGGCAACGACGCCTGCTGTGAGTTCCCGGGGGATCCCAGCATGTTGATCTGCGTGGGTGGCGGCGAGGGCTGTCCCCAGTAGCCCGCGTAGGCGCGGAGACTGCCCTTTCAAGGGCTTTGGCCGAACCTCCCACACATCCACCGCTGGACCGAGCAGCTCCAGCGGACCCCACTCCGCCTCTTCAATGACCACACGGACGTGCTCCCCGTCGAGGTTGTTTTGTCCGTAAGTTTTTCCGACAAGGCGATGTGGTCGCGCCGGACCGGGCACGTTTGCGTTGACCTCTGGTTCCACTGGCGCCGGGGAGGAGAGAAAAATCCCCCCCCCTATTTGGTCGCCAGATCCACTACGTAGGCAGGATCAGAGCTTTCGGCAGATTGCGCCGCGTGGAGGCAGCGTCGAAGTTGGCCCGGTTCGCGCAAGGGAGCCTCGTGGGGTTACCTGCGCTGCCAGGCGTTCTCAGGCAAAGGAGCAAGATGATGCGAAGCGGAGCCCATACAGCCCTATTCTCACGTGTGATTCTGTCATCGCTGGCCGCCGCCATGTGGCTGCTCGGCGGGGGGTGTGGAACCGACACTGGCGGTGGCGTGGAATGCGCTCCCTTCACCCTGTGCGGGGAGGCCTGCGTTGACACCGAAAGCGATGCTCAGCACTGCGGAGCGTGCGACGTGGCCTGCGCGCCGGAGCAGGCCTGCGAGGGAGGAGCGTGCGTGGACCTCTGCGAGGCAGGGCAGACCAACTGCGACTCCTCGTGCGTGGACCTGCAGGGGGATGCCCGCCACTGCGGTGCGTGCGGCAACGCATGCGACAGCGCGACACCGGCCTGCGTGGATGGTGCCTGCGTGGCGGAGTGTCCTGCCGGGCAGACCCAGTGTGGGCCGCTGTGCGTGGACCTGCAGTCGGACGCTGCCCACTGTGGTGCCTGTGATGGAGCCTGTCCTCCCGGTGGGATCTGCAATGGAGGGCGCTGTGAGTGTCCCACGGGAGAGGTGGCCTGCGCCACGGGCTGTGCCAACCTGGCGGTGGACGTGGAGAACTGTGGAGACTGTGGCAATCAATGCGGGGTTGGCGCCACCTGTGTGAGCGGGGTCTGCGAGTGTCCAGCAGGGGAGCAGCTCTGCGGCGGCGCATGTGTGGATCTCTTGTCCGACGTGGCCAACTGTGGCGACTGCGGCAATGGCTGTCCACCTGGGGCCCCCTGCCAGGATGGCGCATGTGTGTGTCCCGGCGGGGAGGTAAACTGCGGGAGCACATGCGCGAACCTGGCGTCGGATGTGCAGCACTGCGGTGGCTGTGACCAGCCCTGCCCGGCGGGTGCCACCTGCACCAGCGGTGTCTGCCAGTGCCCCGCCGGCACCGTGGACTGCGGGGATGCGTGCGCGGATCTCTCCTCCTCCATGGACCACTGCGGTGGCTGTGGCAACTCCTGCCCGGCTGGGGGCACCTGCACCAGCGGCATCTGCGAGTGCCCCGCCGGGGAGGTGGATTGCTTCGGCGTGGTGTGCGCGGAGCTCTCCAGCGACACACAGAACTGCGGGGCCTGCTTCAATAGCTGTCCGGCCGGCGGATCCTGTGTGGCCGGCGCCTGCGAGTGCCCCGCAGGGCAGGTGGACTGTGGCTGGGCCTGTGCGGACACGCTCACGGATCCACAGCACTGCGGGGTCTGCAACAACGACTGCCCGGTGGGAGCCACCTGCTCGAACGGCGTGTGCCAGTGCCCGGCGGGGACGGTGGACTGCGGTGGTCAGTGCGTGGACCTTGACAGCGATCCCGACAACTGCGGGGCCTGTGGAGACTCCTGCGGTCCGGCTGCGGCCGGCTGCGTGGGGGGGCAGTGTCAGTGCCTGTACGGCACTGCCGACTGTGGTGGTGACGGCTGCCGAGATCTCCTGGCAGATCCGCGCCACTGTGGCGGCTGCGGCCAGGACTGCGGCTCTGATCAGGTTTGCGACACGGGGATCTGCGTCTGTCGGCCAGGGCTGATTCCGTGCAACGGCGGCTGCATCGATCCCTTGAGCGACGCCCACAACTGCGGAGGTTGTGGTAACGACTGCGGGGGCGACAACTGCTACCTGGGCGACTGCATTCCTGGAGACTGCCAGGATCAGTCTCAGCCCGCCAACGACTGCGACCCGGGTGGCCGAAGCTGCGTCACCTTCGCCAACATGCTCTCCAATCCGCTCCATTGTGGAGGGTGCAACGACAACTGTGGTCGAGACAAGGTCTGCTCGGACGGCAACTGTGAGAAGTACTACCCAGCCACACCCTGCACTAGCTGCCCCTGTGGCTTCTGTGGCGGCGACCTGTGCTGCTCCTACCCGGGCTCGGGAGACGTGATCTGCGTGGAGGGCGCGACCGTCTGCCCATAGCTCCGATTGCTCCCCAGCCCACCCATCCCACCAGCTAACCCTCCAGCGTCCCCCCGGGGCGGCCACCGGCTCCGGGGGGACATCTTCCCCACCTCACACACCGCAGCGGAGTACGGAAGAGGGGGCTGCTTGACGGGGGCTCCTGGCGGTGGGACAGTCTGGCTCCATGTCGTGGATACAGACGTACCTGGGCAGGCAGTTCTGGCCTCTTGCCCCCCGCGGGGAGGACGTGGACATTCGAGACATCGCCCACAGCCTCTCGCTACAGTGCCGTTTCAATGGACACTGCAGTGAGTTCTACTCCGTGGCGGATCACTCCGTGCGGGTGGCAGAGCAGCTCCCCCACAACCTGGCCCTCTGGGGGCTCCTGCACGACGCGGCGGAGGCGTACCTGGGGGATCTCACCCGTCCGCTGAAGCGGCAGGAGGCGGCGCGCTGGTTCAATGAGGCGGAGGATAGGCTTCTGCGGGTGATTGCGGCCTCCTTCGGGCTGCCCTGGCCCATGCCGGCGCAGGTGCGCCAGGCGGACGATGTGCTGCTCGTGACCGAGGCTCGGGACCTCATGGTTACCCCACCGGCGGACTGGAGCATCGCGGCAGAGCCTCTCCCCGAGCGCATCCAGCCGCTGGCGCCAGCCGTGGCAGAGGAGCGTTTTCTGGTGCGTTTCGAAAACCTGAAGGGCTGACCTCTTGGCAGCCAGTGCCGGCGCGTCAATGCCGGCGCTCCAGTGCAGGCGCTCCAGTGCAGGCTCGGGGAAGGCCTGAGCTCCCACGGGGCTGGACCCGGTGAGGCCGCGCCCACGGGGGCTAGACCAGGCTGGTGATCTCCCGCAGGAAGCTGCCCCGGGTGTACTCTTGCGTGATCGCGTTTGCCAGCGCGTCCACCTTGATGAATCTCTCCCACTTGACCCGGAGCACGGGAATGAGGCGGGATATCTCGGCCAAAAAGGCCTCGTAGTTTCCGTGGAGCCGTTGCAGGTACTCCAGGCTCACCCCGGACTCGCAGCTCCTGTCTCGCTCGTGGATGCGCTCCAGGGATGTCTGGGGTGCCACGTCCAGGTAGATGATCACGTGGGGACGACACATGAAGTTGGCCATGTGTCGAAAGAGCGCGAGGTAGGTCTCGTAGTCTCGCTGCTCCATGAAGCCCTGGTCCCGGAGGGTCT
This sequence comes from Myxococcota bacterium, assembly GCA_024276595.1. Classification (GTDB taxonomy): domain Bacteria; phylum Myxococcota_A; class Polyangia; order HGW-17; family JAJRWW01; genus JAJRWW01. The sequence goes on along the minus strand of JAJRWW010000029.1, from coordinate 1,217 downwards.
TGGCGAAGATGGCGTCCTCGTAGATGGTGCGATCCTGCACCCCTCCCGCACCTCGCCATATGATCTCCTGGTGCTGCTGGAAGCGGCGGTTGAGCAGGTAGATCTGCATGGGGAAGGCGTACCGAGCGGTGTCTCGGTAGAAGTCGTCCAGGTACTCGTTGTCGATCACCGGCTCGTAGTGCACCTCGAGGTCCAGGTGCTGCCCCAGGGCAGTTGCCAGGGTGGTCTTGCCGGCGCCGATGAGCCCGGCGATGCCAATGAACGCCTTGCCCATGGGGCTGTTTGCCGGTCCGGCTTTTCGCTCCTGGGGTGGCTCAGGCTCCGCGATCATCTCCATCTCTCCTTGGGTCAGCCTGCCGCAGACTCGTAGGCGCGGCCCTCCTCGCACAGCAAGGCCAGGAGCCGCGCGAAGGTCAAGTAGAGCCGCTCCAGCCGCTCGGTGTCAGTTACCTTGCCGGGGACCTCCATGAGCACCTCGTCCATTCCGTCGGGATACCTCTCGGATGTGTCACCGTGGGGCTCGACCAGCCCGACGAAGGCCTGGGGCTCCTGTCGCAAGAAGCTCCGCAGGAGCTCGTCGTCAATGATGCCCTTGACCCGCTCTTCGTCGTTGCTTTGGACAACAAAGGCGCGGTCGAACTCAGGGTCTCCCGACTCCACGTCCTGGAGGCCCAGGAGCTTCCCCACCCTCTCCAGGAGCCCCTGTGGGGTCACCTTGAAGCGGAACCCCTCCGGGTTCTCGAAGGCCGCCCTCAGGCGGGTGTAGCCCGCATAGGAATGGTAGCCCCCGTGGGCATGGAAATCGAGCGTGACGCGCCAGTGCCCGTGCTCCACCATCAGCTTGTCCTGGCGCCAGCCGTCACGGTTCAGGTACACGCCCCCAAGGGACTCCCACAGCTCGGCCCAGACGCTTTCCCTGGCATCGGCGAAGCTCTTTTTCAGCTCGGACACGGTTTGCACCTCCGGCCAAAGTAAAGCAAGCCACAGGGCGATGTGCAATCCCCAAAGCACCGGGGCGAAAGCATCATTTTTCAAGGAGCCCCGCGGTGGATCCGGGCTTTCCCCCCGGCCGGGTCGTCTTCGGTGAGCCAGGGTCGGCGGCGATGGGCGAGCGGATTACCGTCACGGGCACTGTGAGCATCGATCCTTCAGGAGAGCCCATGCGGCAGGGCGAGGTCACTGTGACCCTGGAGACCGAGCGGAGCGAGATCCCCGGC
>JAJRWW010000361.1 GCA_024276595.1 Myxococcota bacterium | reverse complement strand
CGCCATGACATCCGTCTGTGGCCTCCTTGAGCCCGAATACGCACAGCAACAACGTACTGCGCATGTACAATACTATCTCACCGGCCGGCTCCGTGTAAAGCACAGCCCATTTTTCCTGCAGGGCGGTCGAGATCTGAGACTAGCTGTCTTGCAGGGCCGTCTGCAGAGCCCTAGAGGCCCGGTCGCCAAGCCGCAGAAGGACGCGCTCGCGCTTGGGTCGTCGCCAATGTAGTAGGACGTTTCGGTGGGTGTTTTCCCGGTGGACAGGACGGTGCGTTGGCGGACCACCTGCACGATAAAGTTCAGGTTCGTCCACTTGTCTGAAGTCGTGAGCCATGCCAGGTCGCACCTTCACCACCGGCAGCACGTAGTGCCCGCCGCCCTGTATGATCGTGCTGGCGATGTCTGTCTGGCAGCCCATCGCGTCGATGGTCTCGGTTGCGCCCCGGATGTCCAGGAGCTGCAAGAGCTCTGGTATCGCCGTGATCTCGTTTGATTTTTCTTCTGTCTTCTTTTGCCCTAGTACGAGCCCCGCCTCACTTGGCCATGCGCTCACGGTGTGGATGGGCTTGGTGGCCTTACTCGTATCAAAGCTGCGCCGACTCGTCACCACGGTGCGCAATGGATAGCGCAGACCTTGCCGACGACGAGGATCTGGCAGCTCCTTCAGCATCTGCTCGAAGAATGCAATGGCCTGCTCCTCGGCCTGCTCCTCGTTCTCCAGGAAGGCGACGACATGGACAACGCCTACTGGCCCAGGATTGCGCTTACTCAGTTGGTCTGTCCCCTTCGCCTGGCGTCCTCTGGGCCTCCGGGCCCTGCTGCTCCGCTGGGCCTCCGTGCCCTGCTGGGCCTCCGTGCCCTGCTGCTCCTCCGCGTCCCGCCCAGCGCCGCGCCCGCATCCCCTTCGTGCCCGCTGTCCTGCCCCGGCGCTAGAACTCGATCGCCCTGGGTCACCTAAGGGTTGGGATTGCAATTCTGATCAGGTTTGTTAACCTACCAAAGCGGGTATTTCCCCTTCGAGGGGGAACAAGAAGTGTCTGAAAAACCAACAATTATCTCGCTCTATACGGGAGCCGGCGGGCTCGATCTCGGATTCCACGCGGCAGGGCTCCGCACTGCGGTGGCCGTCGAGATGGATTCCGACTCCTGTGAGACGCTGCGGCTGAACCAGAGCGAGAGCAACCCGTGGACCGTCATCGAGTCACGGATTGAGGATGTATCGTCGGGCCGGATTCTTGCCGAGGCTGGTCTGAAGAAGGGCGAGGCGGATCTCCTCATTGGTGGCCCGCCTTGTCAGCCCTTCAGCAAGTCGGGATACTGGCACAGCGGGGACTCCGCCCGGCTGGAAGATCCGAGGGCCAATACACTTGCCGAGTACCTGCGGGTTTTGCGCGACACCAGGCCAAGGGCGTTCCTGCTGGAGAACGTCGCTGGCCTTGCCTACTCCGGAAAGTCCGAGGGGATTCGGTTTCTGCGAGCGGCCATCGAGGACATCAACAGCGAGGTTGGGACGGCCTACTCGTTCCAGGCGAAGCTCCTCAAGGCCGTGGAGTACGGCGTTCCTCAGCTCCGTGAGCGAGTGTTCGTGGTGGGCGCCCGCGATGGGACTGAATTCCGGTTTCCGCGCCCGACACACCGTGCCTACCCGGATGAGCTAGATATGTTCGAGCCGGCTACCCAGCCGTACAGGACAGCGTGGGATGCTCTCGGACGGTGGACGACGGCTCCGCCAGACATCGATGAAACGGCCATGCGCGGGAAGTGGGCCGATCTGCTCCCTTCTATCCCCGAGGGGTTGAACTACCTCCATCACACAGACAGGGGTGAGGGGCTCCCGCTGTTTGGCTGGAGGCGTCGGTTCTGGTCGTTCCTGCTGAAGCTGGCAAAGGACCGCCCCTCTTGGACGATCACCGCCCAACCTGGGCCAGCCATTGGCCCTTTCCACTGGGCCAATCGCCGTCTCGCCCGGCGCGAGCTTGCGGCGTTGCAGACGTTCCCTGCTGGGTACAAGCTCGCTGGCTCATTGGGCGATGTGCAGCGGCAACTTGGGAACGCCGTGCCCTCCTTGCTTGCCGAGGTGCTGGCGCTTGAGATTCGACGACAGATCCTGGGTGACAAGGATGCTCCGCACAAGCCGTCGCTGCTTCCCCCACGTCGGCGCAACACGCCGCCGGCATCACGCGTTGCTCCGGTGCACGACAAGTACCTACCTCTTGTAGGTGAGCACGAGGCGCATCCCGGGACAGGCCTGGGGTACGGGGCAATACGACGGAGCGCTGAGAGTGGATGACACCGAGGGCTATGTCCCGTACGCGCCAGATCTCACACCTTCAACGCTTGGCAAAGCGATCGGGGAAGATCGTGTTCTCTCCTATCTGTTGGAGCTAGCCGACAGCTCTCCATCGAAGGGCGATTTCATCAAGCAAGTTGTCGAGGACTGCCTGTCTCATATCCCGAAGGCGAAGGACCGGCGGGATATGGCCAGTCACGTTCTCCAGGGGCTCCGCAACTACCTCTTGGTAGAAGAAGACGAGGACGGAACGCTGGCAGCGACCCCGATCGGCAAGCGGCTGGCTTCCCTGCCAGTCGAGGAGCAGAGCCATGAGCTCGCGCTTCACATTCTCACGGACTGCAACGGCCTCAGATTCTGCGAGGCGATTCTCCAATTCGAGCTTCGAGGTGAGCTTCCGACGATGGAAGACCTCTGCTACGTGGGGCTTGATCGGCACCCGACATCGAAGAGCATCAGCACAATGAAGGTGTGGCTGCAACGTGGTGGGGTGCTCAAGCCGGGCCGGCGGTACCGAGTTGATCGTCAGGCGATGTCGGCGCTACTGGGAGGTGCGTATGAAGGCTTCGCCGGGTTGAGCCCAAGGGAGGCGGAGTTCATTTTTGCCGCTCGGCTCTACGGGATTCAGCACGATCAGGAGGTCCTGTCCGCGCCGGACGTTGCGAGGCTCACGAGGGTGCGAAGCCCGCACACTCGTATTCCATCGAAGAGCCTGCAGGGCTTCTTGAAGAGCCTTGAGGAAAAAGGTCTGGTGGCGCGCACTCGCGAGATGCAGCGCGGTCGGGGAGGAACGCGCGTGGCGTTCCGCTTGACGGACACTGCAGCGCTCTTGAGCGAAGAGCGTCTCCGCAGCCTGATGAGCCAGGTAGGAGTCGGTTTCCCCGTGGTGAGAATGCGGCCCTTAGCCGAGCTGCTGGAGAACCTTGACACCGGCCATGCCCAGAAGATCGGAGATGCTGGCGAGCAGCTGGCCATCCATATCTGCCTCATGCTTGGGCTCCGTGTGCTCGGCCGAAACATCCGGGCGCCGCTCGCAGAGATTGACGTTCTTGCCGAGCGAACCTCCGGATTGACCTACCAGCGGTGGGCAATCCAGGTGAAGAACATTACGAGCACGACCAAGGTGGACATCGATCGCATAGACCGCGAGCTGGGCGCGGTTTCCGGGACTGGCATCACCCACGTGCTGTTCTTCCTCCCGCGCTCCTGCACCACTGGCTACGCCAAAGCGGAGCTGCTGAAGAAGAACGCGCTCACACCACTGCACCTGTACGTGCTGGATGCCGAGGCGGTTGGTGATGAGCCGACGGCGAGCACCCTGATCAAGGAGCTGGAGGCTCAGGCGAAGCTCATTGCACAGCTGAAGGCCGACGAGTCCTCCAGACGCGAGCGTCACTGATGGCCAAGGCACCATCGTACAAGGGGCTGGCTCGGGCGTCCAAGAAGGCAAGCCGAGCCGCTCGCGGTGCATCGAAGAAGACAGACACCAAGCCGGAAGTGACGCTTCGGAAAGCGTTGTGGCGCGCCGGGAAGCGCTACCGCAAGAACGTGAAGAAGCTACCCGGGAAGCCGGACATTGTTTTTCACGGCGCGCGTGTCGTCGTCTTCGTTGACGGAGACTTCTGGCATGGCAAGGACTGGGAGGTCCGGAAAGCCAAGCTGGAGAATGGACACAACGCCCCGTATTGGGTGGCGAAGATCGAACGCAACATGGAACGTGACCAGGAGAACGAGCAGAAGCTTCTGGCGGAGGGTTGGGTTGTTCTCCGATTCTGGGAGAGCGACGTCAAGAAGAGCGTCGAGAGCGTACGTGATTCGATTCTATGTACGCTCGGACGTGGCAGCTTGCCTTGACAGGCAAGACGGGTATGGAAGGTGTAAGATACGGGCAGCTACTTGTAGCGGAGGCCCTGCACGGGGGTCTTTCGCATGGCGCTGACGGCCGGAAAGAGCGCAGCGAGGAGGCTGATGAAGATCACTGATCCCGCGACCACCGCCACCTCCACGGGGTCCACCGAGATTGGGAGGTTTCTGATGTAGTAGATCTCCGGATCCAGAGCCAGGCCGTAGGCTCGCGCCAGCATGGAGAGCCCGATTCCCACGGCCACCCCCAGAGACATCCCTATCGTGCCGATATAGAGCCCTTCAAAGAGAAATACCGTGAGTATGTTCCGGGACTTGGCCCCCATGGAGCGGAGCACCGCGATCTCACCGGCCTTCTCGGTGACCACCATGATCAGGTTGGCCACTATGGAGAAGCTGGCCACCAGCACTATGATCACGAGCACCATGAACATGATGATCTTCTCCAGCTCCAGGGCCGAGAAGATGGCCTTGTGGATCTGCTGCCAGGGGCGCACCTGGTATCCGGAGCCTGGTCCGAGGGCCGTGCGGATCCTCCTGGCCACGACCACCGCCTGGTCCGCTGATGTGGTGCGCAACTCGATACCCGAGATCATGCCAGCCTTGTCCAGAAAGCTCTGCGCGTCGGAGAGGGTCACATAGGCGTACTTCTGGTCGTACTCGAAATGGCCTGAGAAGAAGATGCCGGCCACTCGGAAGGCCTTCAGGCGAGGCATGGGCCCTGACAGGACGATGTCCTGGGTCTTTGTGGAGATGACATCCACCTGATCACCGAGCTGCAAGCCCAGGGTCTTTGCCAGCTCCCTGCCAAGAATGATCCCGGGCAAGAGCCTCGGCTGAACATTGAACGGCTGGGTGGGGTGGGGGGGAGGTGTCGAGGGCGTCAATAGCTCCATGGCCGGACCGGTGGCCGGTCTTGGATCGGCGGGGCGGTCCGAGCCCACCTTGGCCCTGTGCGGAGGCCCATGCGCCGGGCTGTCACCCACTACCCCGGCAGGGCCCTGAGCAGGCGTAGAGGGAGAGGCCGGCCGCCTTGCGGAAAGGCTGGCGCCGGAGGCATCGGCTGTACGGACAGCCTGGACGGGCTTCT
>JAJRWW010000360.1 GCA_024276595.1 Myxococcota bacterium | reverse complement strand
CCCCCCTCAGCTCCCTCCCCTCTTCCCGGACAGCCTCTCCCAGCCATCTTTTCCAGGGGAGTTGGCGAGGCTGCGCCTCCTCAGGCCGAGGAGGCGATGTGGTCTGGGGGTGAGGTGAGCGCGGGGAATGGGGAGGAGACGCGCGGAGCTACGGGGTTGTGAGCTCTTTCATCGGGACCGGCTCGCCATTGGCCCTCCGCATGATGCGCGAGGTGCTGGCCACCTGGTCGAAGGCCAGGTAGAGGGGGATCCCGGCAGGCATGTTTGCACCACCTCCAGTCGTGGGCAGTACAAAATGCCAGGTGGTGGTGTAGCCCGACAGACCCGCGCCAGCGGGGTGAACCGGGGATGGCTCATCCGGGTACAGGACATAGGGGCAGCCGTCGTATCCCCACTCACCCGGATCGTTGCCCGTGCCGGCGTTGGGACCCACGTCTATCCCGAAGTAGAGCACACAGTTGCTCCCGCTGAGGGCCGTGCCCGGGCTGCCGAAGCCCACGGGCTCACTGAAGGTGAGGCGTGCCCACTGGTTCGTTGGGTCGGATGGGTCCTCCTTCTCCACCGTGACCGACACCCCCTCGGTGTTGTTGGAGTCGAGCACGAAGAAGGCCGCGTTGAAAGAACCGTAGATGAGCCGGTCGCCGGTCTCGGCCACGGCCGATATGAGCAGGTTGTACTCGGCCCCGGTTATGTCCGTGTCCGTGGGGAGCGCCGTGGGAAACTGGATGGTGAGGCTGCGGCCCACCAGGGTGAAGCTCGATCCGAAGGAGGTGGTGCCGTCCTCGCTCCAGACCTCGATGGCGAGGGAGTCCTGGGAGACAGGGGTGTTGAAGAGGACGTGGATGGGGCCCACGGGGTCGATGGTGTCCGGTACAAACGAGGTGGATGACCACTCCTCCAGGTCGGCAATGTTGGAGGCGAGGATGCTCAAGGTGCTCGGGTAATGGGCGTCCGAGCGCAGCAAGATGGTGGGCTGTGGGTTGTCCAGCTCCAGCAGGTTCCAGTAGAGCTCGTCCCCGGGGTACTCCAGGTAGCCGTCTCCGTCCGCGTCGTAGGGTGGCACCGAGATGATGACATAGTCGTTTATCTTCGAGCCCATGAGCCAGTAGTCGGGCAGCCCGGTGAACCGGGCCAGGCCGTTGGCCTCCACCGTGGCGGAGACGGTCAGCTCCCCCCTGCCCAGGGGATTGCCGGACTCGTACAGCAGCCAGCCCAGGCTGGTGGTGAGCGCCAGGTTGTATCCCGCGGCGGGCTTGCCGTTCTCGTCAAAGACCCACACGGAGAAGGTGCCGCTGGCCGGGAGCAGGCCCACCGGGCCGATGGTCAGGGTGGCGTTGCTCATGGGGTAGTCCCCGGCGGCAGGGGTGAAGGTCGCAGATGTGCGAGCTGGGAGCATCCCCGGGGCCTCGATGATGACGATCACGCTCCCGCTGGCAGGCACCTCCGAGACCGACCAGAGGCCCGATCCGTCGGTCGTGGCGGTGCCAGAGAAGTCCCCGGACACGACCCGCACCGAGGCGCCTGCGAGCGGGCGGTCGTCGCTGGCGTCCAGCACCTGCCCTCCGACCGAGCCAACGGGCTCCACGTTTCTGACTCGAAGGTTCTCATCCAGCGAGCTGCCTCCGCAGGCGACCTGCCCCACCCCAAAGGCCAACGTGGCGACAAGAAGGAATAGGTTTCTCTTAAGCATCTGGTTGCGTCCTCCCTCCGGAGCCCAAGCGGGCCACCGGAACATTATCTGGGCAAGGGGTATGCAAGCACGTGTCTCGACCCCCGGGGTTGAAAGCCCCTGTTGCTGAGCCCCACGGCCAAGCCCACGACCACGCCAGCCACGATGACGCCAGCGACACCGCCCATGACCGGCCAGAAGGCCTTCGACCTCCTGAACCTGGCCCACCTCATGCGCATCTTCTGCCAGAGCGCCCTGGTGGGCTTGGCTTTTTTCTTCTTCTCCACGACCTTGCCGTCCAGCCTGAGGCCATCGAAGAGACGGCGCAGGGCAGGATAGACCTTCTCCTTGGGGAAGTCGGTGGACGGCTTGACTGTCACCGGGCCCCGCAGCAGCCGCCTGAGACGGACGTCGTACACGTACAGGGTGACCGTGGCCAGGTCATGCTCGGCCCTCGCACGAGCGAGGACGAGAATATCCGCCTTGAGACGATCCCCCATGCCGAGGATGCCCGGCCCTGGCTTGCGCCCTCCCATCTCCAGCAGCGCCTGGCTCATGAGCGGGAGGGGGTCCCGCTTGAAGCGCCGCAGCTTCACCGACGTCCGCAGGAGCTTGGGTGGATCCACGTCCTCGCCGATGGTGGTGGTACGATATCCCGGGAGGCGAGCCGTGATGTAGTTGAAGCCACGGCGAACGTTCTTGATCGTAATGGGGCTTCGCCCCACGCGCCTGGCGTTGAGATAGACCCTTGCGCCCGGTGGCTCGGTCTTGACCACCACGCTGGAGACCCCGAACTCATCGAACATGAGGCGCTCGTCGTCCACTATCTGGGCCATCTGCCGCGGAAAGAGCTTCCGCCTGTAGCTCGTCTTGGGAGCCAGCACCAGGAGCTGCCGCAAGGTCTCCTTGGCCTGCTTCACCTTGCCGTCCAGGAAGTAGGCGACGGCGAGCTGCCTCAAGGCGTTGGCCAGGGGCTCGGTCTTCTGGCGTATTCTCACCAGCGCCACGAAGCTCATCTGAATCAGACGCACGGCCCTCTTGAGCTTGCGGATGGCCGCGCCGACCTCGAGGCTGGTGAGATCCTTCTTGGCTTCCGCCACCAGGGAGTCGGCCTTGATCAGGCGCCTGAGGCTGCCCTTGGGTTTCTCCAAGATGGACTGAATGGGCCTGTACTTGAGGCGCCTGTCCCTCTTGAGAGCACGCCTGATGGCAGAGAGGGTGCGCTTGAGGTTCTTGATCTGGGCGGCGGGGACGTCCACGTGGAAGACGGTGACCGGACGCGCGGCTCCCGGCGCCCGGGCCCGAGCTCCTGGCCCCGGACGAGCTCCGGCCTCTGCAGCGCCTCCAGCCATGGCTCCCGTGATCAAGGCCAGAGCCGACAACACGTATGCCGTGGACTGCTTCATGGTGTGTGCAAGGATCCGAAAGTTACAGCTATCTGTCAAGCCGCCCT
>JAJRWW010000359.1 GCA_024276595.1 Myxococcota bacterium | reverse complement strand
GGCCCAGCACTTCGTCGCCCTGGGCCACCGGATCACCGCGGTGCGCAAGCTCTCGGAGGGCGGGTCCCCAACGGTGCTGGAGACCTTGCGAGCGGGCCTGGTGGACCTGGTGATCAACATCCCCAAGGAGTACTCCACCACAGAGTCCAAGGACGGCTATCAGATCCGTCGAGCGGCGGTGGACCTCGGGATCCCGCTGCTCACCAACGGGCAGCTCACGCGGCTGCTGGTGTCAGCCCTCGTGGAGAAGCCTCCCGAGGAGATGCTCATCAAGCCGTGGAGCGCCTACAGCCCGGGGACCTGAGGTGGCGCTGGGACCTGGCGCGGGGACCTGGCGCTGGGGGACCTGGCGCTGGGACCTGGCGTGGCGCGACCCGGCCCGGCGCGGCCCTCACGGCCAGAAGTAGCAGATACCCCACTCCTGGGTGCCGATGTAGACCGGAGGGGACAAAGGGTAGCAGTTCATGTTGATCGGGTCGGGGCAGTCCAGGTAGCCCGTGCACCACTGCAGGCACAGCAGGTTCGTGCCGTCGTCGACGCACTCGTAGATGTCCGCGCAGCTCGAGCTGTCCGTGCAGTAGCTGTACTGCCCGCCTATGCCCGTGGGCGACGAGCACAGCCCCTGGGAGCCGACGCCCGGCTGGGGAACGCAGTGGTTGCCGGATCCGCATTCCAGCGACGGTGAAAGAGGCAATGTGCAGGGGCCTCCGCCGCAGTTCTCGTCGGCCTGGCCGTTGCAGTTGTCGTCCACGCCGTTGCCGCAGATCTCCGTGCTCCCCCCCGGGCACTGGCACAGGCCACCGGTGCAGATGAGGCCGTAGGAGCCGCAGCTCGTCCCATTGCAGTCGCTGTCGGCGCAGTCCGCCAGGCCGTCACCGTCATCGTCCACGCCGTTAGTGCAGTTGGTCTCGGTGGAGACACAAGAGGGGCTCGACGCGCAGTCCGGATCCTGGCAGTCCGCCAGGCCGTCGCAGTCGTTGTCCACGCCGTCGGTGCAGAGGGTCTCGCTCGAACCACCCGGGCAGGAGCAGGCGCCGCCCGCGCAGACGCGGCCGCTGGCGTCACAGGAGAGACCGGCGCAGTCAGCGTCCAGGCAGTCCGCCAAGCCATCGCTGTCGTCGTCCAGGCCGTTTGTACAGTTGGTCTCGGTGGAGACACAGGAGGGGCTCGACGCGCAGTCCGGGTCCTGGCAGTCCGCCAACCCGTCGCAGTCGTTGTCCACGCCGTCGGCGCAGAGGGTCTCGCTGGAGCCCCCGGGGCAGACGCAGGCGCCCCCGGCGCAGAGGCCACCGAAGGCGTCGCAGGGTGCGCCGGCGCAGTCCGCATCCAGGCAGTCCGCCGAGCCGTCGCCATCGTTGTCGGCGCCATCGTCGCAGATGTTCTCCGTGCCCAGACAGGACGGGGCCGAGAAGCAGTCGGGGTCGATGCAGTCCGTGAGGCCGTCGCAGTCGTCGTCCACCCCATCGCCACAAATCACCTCCGCGCTCTGCCCGGTGGGGCAGACGCAGCTCCCGAGCTGGCACTGCCGACCGCCCGCCGCGCATTGCCGCCCGTCGCAGTCGCTGTCGTCGCAGTCCACCTTTCCGTCGGCGTCGTCATCCACGCCGTTGTCACAGATCGTCTCTCCGCCCGTGTAGCAGTACGGGTCCGCCGCACAGTCGCTGTCGTCGCAGTCGATGGCGCCGTCGCCGTCGTTGTCAATCGAGTCCACGCAGCTCGTCTCCACCAGGCTCTGGCACACCGGGCTGGTGGCGCAGCCGGGATCCTCGCAGTCCACCCGACCGTCCTGGTCGTCATCCAGGCCGTTGGCGCAGTCCGCCTCCACCCCTGTCTCGTCCACGCAGTCCAGCGAGCAGCCGTCCCCGGGCACCGCGTTGCCATCGTCACACTCCTCGCCCTCGGACGTCTGCAGGAAGCCGTCGCCACACCACCCCGCGTCCCCGGGGTTGCCGGAAGCGCAGCCGACCACCCCCGAGCCAGCAATGACCGCCAGCGCCAAGATGCCCACGGCTCCGCCAGCCGCACCCGACCACCCCCACCTCCAACGTCCTTGCCCTGTGTGCCTGGTGAGTACGCTCATGGTAGCCCTCGTATGGATACTCCTACTTCGACTTTAGTATCATACCACAGCGACCGAGCGATATCACACACGGGAAGAGCAGAGCACGGGGAACGAGGTGAGCGAGCTCTAGCGCCGGGGCAGCGGGCACAAAGGGGACGCGGGCTCACGTCCGCAGCGACCTGGCCGGCGCTGCCGGTCCGGCGCTGCCGATCCGGCGTGCCAGGGCCGCCCCATCCAGACCGCGACATAGATGTCACGGTATCCGGTGCAAAGGAGCACAACAAGGACGTCCTTTGGGGTGGGCGTCTCGAGAGCCCGAACCTCTCCGGGTGGCCAGAGCCAGTCATCTCCGCCGGTTGTCGGCGAGGTGGCTCTGCTGGCACATCACTTGCATCTCCAATCGGCCATTCACCATGTAGCAGGAGGTTTCCCATGAATACTCTGCCTCGGCGAGCTGCTCTGATGCTCGCCATGACCTTGACAGTAGGGCTGGCAGCGGGCTGCAACGCCGAGAACCCCGCCGAGGTCCATCTCCCCCAGCAGTATGCCATTAGCGACTGTGGAGGCTTTGCGGGGATAGGCAACAAGACCCCCCTGGGAGACCCGGCCACCTACTGCGCGGCCGAGATGCTGCACTTCGAGTACGACGACGTCAATCAGTCGCTGCTTCTGGCCAACAACCGGATCCTGCTCAACTGCTGTGGCTACCACTCCATGCAAGTCAGGTTGGAAGATGGCGTGTACGTGTTCAGGGAGCAGGACACCCCCGAGCTCGGCGACGCCCGGTGCGGTTGCATGTGCGTCTTCGACTTCACCGTGGAGGTGGAGCAGATCCCGCCGGCGGTGATCCAGGTTCGCGTCGAGCGAGACGTCACCGACAGCGAGGATGGACCGCAGGTGGTCTACGAGGGGACCCTGGACATGAGAGATGGCTCCGGCTCAATCGAGATCGATCCCACCGATGTGGAGCCCTGGTGCAGCGGCATGGACCCCACCTGAGCTGAGCGCCCTGCGCGCTCCGCCAGCGGGCTCGGCCGGCTAGCTCCTGGACCAGGCCGGCTCTGCACAGGCGCCCAGGGAGGACGACGCCAGCCATTGCCGCTCCTCGCCAACGGCCGAG
>JAJRWW010000358.1 GCA_024276595.1 Myxococcota bacterium | reverse complement strand
TGCTGAGGGGAGGGGGTCCCCGGGAGCTTTGCTTCCGGGGGAGGGGAACCGCAGAGCTCACCTCTACAGTCAGGCTAGCGAGGCCCCAGATACGGGCAGAAACACCAACATCGGCGCCCACCCCTGGTCGAGACCGCCTCGTCGGTCTGAGGCGCAGCCTCGCTAGCCCTTGGTCGAGCAAACCTTACAATCGAGCACAGAAAACATGGGAGTCGGCCACAGCGTGAAGCAACGCGGGAGAGGCGCGCTCGCGCGCCGCCCGTGTAAGGCGCATGTGCGAGCGATTCTCGGCGGACCTCTCTTGCGAGTACGTGACCTTCCTGGGCCAGGAGTCCACCTCGGACCTGGCCACCTTGGCGCGCTACTCCGGCCATGTGCACTGCGTGGGCCTGGGGCTGCGCGTCGACGCCCCCCTGCTCAAGGGGCACTCCATACCACCGCCCACCTTCGCGACGCTCGCCCAGGAGGAGCCCTGGCCGGCATCGAGGGAGCCGGCTACTTTGTCGCCGTCACCAGGCGCAGCGTCTTCAGGGTCACCAGCCCCTTGGCGCGAGCGGACACCTTCACACCCCAGCGACTCACCGTCACCACCGTCGGACCCGAGATGAGCACGCGCGAGATGGGGGCGTAGACCGCGCAGCGACGCGGATCCTTGGGGCAGTAGCGGCGCGGCACGAGATCGGCGTGGTCCACCTGGCCGATCCGGGAGAGACCCCGGGTGGGGTGTGCCTGGAGCACCACCGCGCCGGCCCATTTGGCGACGTGGTTGCGCAGGGGCAGCGCCAGGATGCCGGTGACCGGGTCGTACAGAAACGCGTGGTGATCCACCTGGGCCGCGCTGACTGCGGAGCCCTGTCCGCGAGAGATGCGCAGGTGCGCAATGCGCCGCGGACGCTTCGGATTGCGGACATCGAAGATCTGCAGGTGCACGCCCTTGGGTCGCCCGCGCTGATCGGCGTCCTGCCCCACGGCCAGCAGGCGCCCCTGGCCGAAGGGGTGCAGGTAGTTGGAGAAGCCGGGGATCTTCAGCTTGCCAGTGACCCGCGGGTGTTTCGGGTCGGCCAGGTTCAGCGAGAAGAAGGGGTCCATGCGGATGATTCGCCGCGTGGTGGGGAAGGTCACCACGTACCCCCGATCACCGAGGTAGCGCACGGCGTAGATGCGCTCGCCGGGGGCAAGGTCGCGCACGCCGCCCACCAAGGTGAGCGTCTGGCCCCGGGCACGCAGCACGTACAGGTGGCTCACGAACTGCCCCAGGGGGCGCTGCTTCACGGCGGTGGTGGCCACGCGCAGGTGACCGCGGTGCTCGTCCAAGGCGAAGCTGTTGAGCACAGTGCCCTCCACCTCGGTGGTGGCGCGGTACACGGGAACGTGCTCCCCGGCCTTCAGGGCGAAGCGATGGAGCACGGTGTGTTGGCGGAAAAACGCAGCGAAGGGCATGGGCGGGGGAGCGGCGCCACCACAGTACCGGCGGCGGATGCTCTGGGTGCGGACGCGGGTCAGGTAGACGCTGCGTGGAGTGACGTACACGGTGCGGGCTTGAGCGAGCAAGCCAGTGGCCCGCAGGGCACCAGTGGTGAGCCGGAGTCTGATCACGGTGACAAGGGTGGCCACGGCGTTTGCGGTGGCGGGCTGGCGTATGTCACGGCAACGAAGCAACGGCGCCTCGGTGGTGGGAGCGGTGCCCACGGACCGGCGCACTCTCGGCAGCAGTGCCTTCATGGGTACCGAGGCCAGGGCGCGTCTGGCCCAGGCCTTCACCCGCGCTTTTTGCGCCGTGAAGGAGCCTCCACCGCAGCAGGGCATGTTCACCGTCCCGAACGGCTGGTGCTGGCGTTTGCGAATGCGGGTCAGCAGGGCAAAGGGGCGACGCTGGGCGATTTCGAGCACCAGCAGCACGTCGTCGCCCAGGCCGCGCTCCAGCAGCGACCGCCCGTCCAGCTCGAGCTGTCGCAGGTACCGGGGGCGGTTGGGCTTGCGCACGTCGAGCACCGTCACCCGGGTGCGGGTGAAGCGCTCCGAGAACACCACCAGGCGGTGGCCGGAGAGCAGGAGGCGCCGGGCGGTCCACCCCCTGGCCATGGGCACCTTCGCCACCACGCGCCGATTGGGCGCGCCTACCCGGAGGATCGTCACCCCTCGGGCAGTGACCAGGTACAGGTGCGCCCCGTCGGTGACCGCGGCATCGGACTCTTCGATGCCCCGGGTCTGGTTGTTGGTGCCCGTGAAGTGGAGTCGGGGGGCGCCGTAGCGTCGCCCCCGTGCGCCGCCGCCCCCCCCGCCGCGCCCCGCCGCCGTGGGCGGGCATGGCCCGGGAATGACCCGGTAGTGTGAGGACCAGTAGCGGTTGGCATACAGCGTGGCCATTCGTTCGCGCACGTCGTTGCAAGAGAGCCGCCGCGCCCGGACCACGGCGCGGACCTTGGAGCGAAGCTGATCGAGAGCCCCGCGGCTGGGGACGATCTGGCGACCCCTGGATGGCTTGTCGCCGCTGCGGTGGTGATCTGGGGCTCGGGGCTCGGGGCTCGGCGCACAGGCCGCCAGGACGAAGGCCAGCAAGATCAAGCGGGGGCGTGTGGTCATTGTGGTCACCTACTGCGTAGACTATACCCCTGTAACGCATGTCGCTGCGCCCTGCTTACAGGGACAATCGGTGGAAGCATCAACCTCAGTCATCGAAGCACCCATGAATCTCGCACAAATGACCAGCCCTGGGTGCCTTCGGGCTTGCATTCTGGCAACCAGGTTGCAAAGGTATCCTCGACGTCCCACAGGGCTCGCCCCTTTCCGGTGGAGCTTCACTTGATGACAGATGACAAAAACACCCTCCTGGGGCCCGGTCCCTCAAATAATGGGGCCGTCCCCGACTCGCTGGTTGCCGAGGTGGCGCACCGGATCCGGCTCCGCCCCGACGCCATGTTCGACGTGGACGAGCCCGAGCGCCTGGTCCCGCTCTTGCCCGTGCAGGAGCTGCTCTTCGCCATCGAGGAGATGGGGGTCATGGACTCGGGCGACCTGCTGGCCCTCACCACCCCCGCCCAGGTGCAGGCCTTCCTGGACCTGTCGCTGTGGGCGAGGGACCGGGTGGACCCGGAGGAGGCCACCGACTGGATATCGGTGCTCCTGGACCTGGAGGACGAGGTGTTCGCCGAGAAGCTCCGCGGCCTGGACCAGGAGCTCCTCTCCACTCTCATCCGCAAGTATGTGCAGGTATACGACCCCGCGCTGCAGATCGTTCCAGAGCAGGAGATGGCGCCATACACCACGCCCGACACCTTCTTCGAGGTGCTCCCCAAGGCTCCCGAGCCGGACCCCGACACGGGCGAGATCGACCCTGGCTGGGAGCCGGAGTCGGATCCCCGCTTCCCGATGATCACGCGCCTGCTGGACAAGCTCTATCGAGTGGATCCCGACTACGGCCGGGCAATCGTGATGGAGGCGGCATCCTCCACCACCAGCGAGCTGGAGGAGCTGGCCTATCGCTGGCGCTCCGGGCGCCTGGCGGACCTGGGCTACGAGCCCTACGCAGACGCCCTGGAGATCCTGCAGTTTCTGGATCCGGGCCGGCTCGGGGACCGGTTCGAGAAGCCCGATCCGGCCGCGCCTCCGCGGGATCCCGACGACCCGGTCACCCTCGGGGGGGGCCTGCTCGAGCCCCATGGCGCCACTGGCGCCGAGCCCTTCCTGGAGGCCTGCCTGGAGAGCCTGGACCCGGAGGACCTGGCCCGCATCACCTTTGGCTTCACCTTCCTGGCCAACCGTGTGGCCGCGGCAACCCTCACCCGGCCCGGAGACGCGGACCAGATGGCGCAGGTGCTCTCCCGGTGTCGCCAGCGGCTCAACCTGGGCCTGGAGTACCTGACCCGCCGCCAGCCCGGGCGAGCTAGCGCGATCTTTTCGAAGCTGCCGGTGTCGCTGGTGTTTCGTGTGGGACACAGCCTCACCCTCGGGCTCGGACGACTGGTGGCCACGCTGGGCCATGCCGGGAAGCTCTCCCTGGCGAGCCGCGGGTTCACCCTGCTGGAGGGGGGATGGCTCGAGCTGGCCCGAGGGCTCTCGGAGCGCTTCCCACGGCTCACCAGGGCCTTCGATGAAGAGCCCGCCGAGGGCTTCCGCCCCATCTTGAGCATGGGGGACCTGCTCCACGCCACCGAGCTCCTGGAGGATCTGGGCGCTCAGTGGCCGCTGTGCTTCGTGGGCCTGGGCTTTGAGCCGAGCTGGCTCACCCCCGAAGGGCTGCGCGGCCTTCGGCCCGAGGAGCCAGGCGCAGTGAGGCTGGGAGATCTGCTCCGGACGGCGGCCGCTCGGCACCTGCTGGGCCAGGACCTGGAGGTCATCCCCTTGAGCCAGGAGGAGGTGCATAGGGTCTCCCATGTCCTGCGCTCGGCCACCCGAGAGGGCGGCGGCACCTCGGCCTTGATCAAGGAGATCGAGGCCGAGGTGCGCCAAAGGCTGGAGGGGGCCTCCATCACTGCCCCGCCGCGCCTGGAGCGCATCCTGCGGGCCTGGCTCACCCCCCTCCTCTCGGCACCGATCGAGGGGCTGCTGCTCACCCGCCCCTCCGCTGCGCAACCATCGAACATCCCTTGACAAGCATCCTCGTTTTGATTAACTCGCAGCCGGATCCGAGGACCGGATGAAATAACTTCGCCTGTCCGGCGGTTGAGGGCTTCTGAAACCCCAGTCAGGTCGCATTACAGAGAGCCTTTTTCCGGCAACCCGAACATACCGAGCACAGGGAACGCATGTCTGCACAACGCACGATGATCGAGGTATCCAACCTCCACAAGCAGTATGGCCCCATCCACGCGGTAAACGGCATCAGCTTCAGCATAGATCGGGGCGAGATCGTGGGCTTCCTCGGCCCCAATGGCGCTGGCAAGTCTACCACCATGAAGATCCTGACCTGCTACATCGCGCCCACCCAGGGCACCGTGCGGGTTGCGGGGTATGACATCTACAGCGACTCCATGGACGTCCGGAGGCGGGTGGGCTACCTCCCGGAGGACACCCCTCTGTACAAGTCCATGACCGTCATCGACTTCCTCAAGTACGTGGCAGCGGTGCGGGAGGTGGAGCCGGGGCGCGTGCGCGACAGGCTGCGGGAGGTGGTGGATGTGTGCGGGCTGTACGATGTCCTGGGCCAGATAATCGGCACCCTGTCGAAGGGCTACAGGCAGCGTGTGGGCCTGGCCCAGGCGCTCATCCACGACCCGGACATCCTGATCCTGGACGAGCCCACCTCGGGCCTGGATCCCAACCAGATCATCGAGATTCGTAACGTCATCAAGGCGCTGGGCCAGGAGAAGACCCTGATCCTCTCCACCCACATTCTGCACGAGGTGGAGGCCACCTGCGACCGGGTGATCATCATCGATCGGGGCCAGGTGGTCGGGGACGGCACCCAGGCGGACCTGGCCCAGGCCCGAAAGGCGCAGAGCGGCTTCTTCATCACCCTGGAAGGAAAGGCCTCCCAGCGGGAGATGGAGGCGGCCCTCAGGGGGCTCGACGGGGTCAAGACCGCTGTGACCACAGACGAAAAGACCTTCATCGTCACCCCCGACTCGGGGAAGGATCCCCGGCGGGAGCTCATGAAGCTGTGCCTGGACAAGGGCTGGGTCATCCAGCAGCTCACGGGCCACATGGCGAGCCTGGAGGATATCTTCCGCGAGCTGACCCAGCAGGGAGGCCTGGCGCCGGACGACAAGAAGGCGGGCGACGGCAAGAAGGCGGGCGACGGCAAGAAGGCGGGCGACGGCAAGAAGGCGGGCGACGGCAAGAAGGCGGGCGACGGCATGAAGGCGGGCGACGGCAAGAAGACAGACGACGAGAAGGCGGGTGACGACAAGAAGGCGGGCGACGACAAGAAGGCGGGCGACGGCAAGAAGGCGGGCGACGGCAAGAAGGCGGGCGACGGCAAGAAGGCGGGCGACGGCAAGAAGACAGACGACGACCCGGAGGAGAAGCACTAATGTACAAGACCTGGACGCTTTACAAGCGCGAAATGGGCGAGTACTTCAACTCCCCCATCGCCTACATTGCCATCGTGGTGTTCCTTCTGCTGGCTGGCGGCTGGGGCCTGACCAAGATCTTCAACGCCGAGCCCCCCCGGGCGGACATGAGGCCCCTTTTCGA
>JAJRWW010000357.1 GCA_024276595.1 Myxococcota bacterium | reverse complement strand
TCGAGTGCGGCGAGTGCCAGACAACTGCGCCCTCAATCGCCTCAGACGAGTTCTTGGCCTGCTGCGCCAACCTGATCCGGCCCAGCGCGTCCGAGGAGCTGCTGCTGTTCGCCGACGAGGCCCACGAGAAGCTTCTCAAGCCCGCCGGCGCAGGAGCGGGCCCGGCGGTGGTCCTGCCCGTGGCAGAGGCCCCGGCCGCCGGCAAGACCATGGGGCTCGCCTTCATCGCCGCCATGCTGGGCTCCCTGTTGGTGGTGGGGGGTCTGGGCTTTTGGGCCTACAACCAGTACCTGAAGGACAAAAAGCCAAAGCCGGCCATCTTCGACGAAGGGGGCAGCCTCAAGACCCAGACCCCCAACCCGCCGCCCAGGTGGTTTGCCGACCTGCAACGGCGTCTCAAGGCCGCCGGCTCCAGGCCGGACGCGCTGGACGCGGCCTACGTGCAGGAGCAGGGGGACAAGGTTTTTTTCATCGGCTACTCCTACTCCACGCCGCGCAAGCGAGAGAGCGAGGCGCGCGCCCGGGAGTCGGCCCTGGCCATGCTCGTGCACCATGTGGGTAGCACAATCACAGACAGCGCCTGGCGCAAGGTGGTGCGAGCCCAGTACCTGGCAGAGCGGGCAAAGGTGCTGAAGGAACTCCGTGCGGCCATTGCCAAGCAGGATGGGCTGGAGACGCGCAAGTGGCGCGACGCCCTGTGGAGGCACCGCAAGGCCGTGGAGAGGGCCCTCAAGGCCACGGCCCTGGAGCTGGCCAGGCCCAAGGAGGAGGTCTTCGTGCAGCAGGTGGAGATCCAGGACGGCACCCGGTGGCGGTTCTGGATGCGCCTGGCTGTGCCTCGAAAAACCATCCAGAAGCTGGCCCGCCAGTACAGCACGCCGGTGGACGTGGAGAGCCAGCTCGTCAAGGTCCTGGACTACTTCCCAGGGCTTGCCTGGATCTACCCCGAGCACAAGATGGGCGCCGTGGTGCTGCAGACCGACAAGGAGAAGAGCCCCTGGAAGAACACCCCCCTGAGCGAGGGTTACCTGGTGGTGAGCTGCGCGGAGATTCCCATCAAGAACGCGGCCAAGTTTCGCCAGGTGGTGGAGAATAGGGCTGAGGAGCTCAAGACCAAGGGCGGCCTCCTGGGCTGCCTGACTAAGTCCCGGGGCGAGGTCAAGCGGGTGGGCTACAAGGTGGCCCAGGTCCGCAAGCCGCGGCCCAGGGTGATCTACCGGGGGAACGGGATGCGCCACGGTCCATCCACGACCATGCAGTTCAACGTCTGGGACGACCCCACACAATGAGAGCCTCACAGACAGGTCGGGCGACGAGCTGGGTGTGGTCAGTGGCCCTCGCGCTCCTCTTCGGAGCCTTCCTTTCTACGGTGGGGGCAGCCCGGGCTCAGGCGCCCAGGCCAGGATCACCCAGGGCTAAAGCGGTGGCGCTCTTTCGCAAGGCGAACCCCCAGCTATACCTGGGCAACTACGCCAAGGCGGTCGCCCTCTACAAGAGAGCGCTCGCGCTGATGCCCAGAATGGCCGGGGCCTGGCGCAACCTCGGGCTGGCCTACGAGGGGCTGCACGCCTGGAAGAAGGCCATCCGAGCCTACCGCCGCTACATCAAGATCGCGGGCAGCAGCGGCAAGTACTACCTCGCGGCGCAAAAGCGCATCAACGTCTGCAGGGGGAAGCTGGGCTTGCCGCCCATCACCTTCAGCATGATTGGCAGACCGGGCAGGCTGGACATCACCGTGAACGTGGACGGTGCGCTGGTGAGCCTGGACGGTGTACACAGGGGCTCCACTCCCACCAGGCCCCTCCCGGTCAACGCGGGGCTGCACCTGGTGAAGGTCACCAAGGTGGGCTTTTTGCCCTGGTCCCGCTCCGTGGCCGTAAGGTCCGGGCAGACCGTGGCCGTGAAGGTGACGCTCAGAAAGGATCCCGCTTACGTTCCCCCCAGGCGGGTGAAGGGCATCAAGCACCGCAAGGCGAAGAACGAGGCGTACCTGACGCTCAAGACGCGGGCGCAAGGGGCTCGCCTCTTCGCCGACGGCAAGGAGCTTTCGAAAAACGCCAAGGGCGTGTTCGTGCTGCCCAGGCCAGCGGCTCATGTGCTGGAGGTGCGAGCCCCCGGGCGGCTCCCCTGGCGGGCGAGGGTGTCGCTGCTGCGCGGAGAGCGCAAGACACTCGTGCCCGTGCTCCCTCTACTGCGCACCAAGAGGGCCTTCGCTCGCTGGGCCTGGGTGACCTTGGGCGTGGCAGGGGTGGTGGCCGGCGTGGGAGCGGTTTTCTCCGGCCTGGAGAGCCGCACCTACGAGGCCGTTCGTGACCGGCGCGCTGACACTCGGGCTGAGCTCGATGACCTGGTGAAGAAGGGCAAACGCTACCGCAACATTGCTCTGGGCCTCTACGCCGGGGCCGCCGCGGTTCTGGCGAGCTCCATAGTGCTGTTCGTCCTGGAGCGCCGCGGAGAGCGACCCGAGGGCAGGCCCCTGCCGCTGGTGATCGGCCCGGCGGGTCGCCTTGGCGGTCTGGCTGTTTCCGTGTCGGGGGAGGTGGACTTCTGATGCGCATACCCATGTCCATTTGGCTCCTCGGCGCTCTGGCCCTTGCGGGGGTCCTCGGGACCGGTCTGGCCCTCTCGGCCTGCCCCCTGTCCCACGACGCCTACGAGACGGACCGCCCCTGCTGGAACGACTCCGACTGCGTGGGAGACGAGCTCTGCGGCAAGCTGGACGCGTGCGTCGTGGGGAGCTGCCCCACCCCGGAGAACACCACCGGCGAATGCGCCGTGCCCTCGGACGGCCCCTGTGGTCCGCTCGACGCCGGCGTGGATGGATACTGGTGCTTCCCTAGCGAAGACGGCGTCGCCAGGAGCTGCTACTACAACCCCCAGCAAACCTGCATCGAATGCGCGCTCGACGGGGGCCTCCCCCGGGACTGCCCACCGTCGAGCTGCCTCACCTGGCGCGGGCGTTACGGGTGCCAGTGATGGAAAGAATCACCAGACATGGTCGCCTGGAGGCGCTGGCACTCGCCTTTGCCATCCTGGCTGTCGGCCCATCCCTTGCCCATGCCGGTGGCATCGGACGCCCCAACACCAATGGTGCAAGAGCCGTGGGCATGGGCGGCGCCTACAACGCCGTCGCCGACGACGCGCTCTCGATCTATCACAACCCCGCGGGCCTGGCTCGAATGAGCCGGGCGGACCTGGTGCTGGGCGCGGAGCTGGTCTTCATCATCCGGAAGTACACCCCCATTGGCGGAGCCCCCCAGCGGGCCTCTTTGGCGCCCACACCCCTGCCCTTCGTGGGGGGTGGCGCCCGCATCCTCGTTGGGGACAACAGCTTCATCGCCCTCGGGGCGGCCCTGTACAACAGCTATGGCGGCTCGGTGAAGTTAAAAAAGAGCGAGGTCACCGAGGGGGTCATCCAGACCACAATCGGGCTGTTCGAGCTCACGCCCACCATCGCGTACCAGGTGCACAAGCGCGTGTTCATCGGCCTGGGGCTCCGAATGGGGCTGGGATTTTTCAACGTCTACAAAAGCTGCGGAGAGCTGACCGTCTGCCTGCACGACCCGCCCATGGATCCCACCTTCGACACCAGGGTGTCGACCATGATGAACGTGGGCTTTGGCTACCAGCTCGGGATCCAGGTGCTGCCCACGAGCTGGATGGGCATTGGGGTCACCTACCGATCCCACCTGAACGTGAAGATGAGCAAGAAAAAGGCGGTGGAGTCGGAGGGCATCTCCATGGACGCCTCCCTGAGGCTGCCCTTTCCTCAGTCGGTCACAGCAGGGGTGTTCTTCAAGCTGACGCCCAGGGTGCTCCTGGCGGCCCAGTTCGACTGGGTGGACAACTCCCGCTTCCGGGAGATCTTCCTGGACGTGGACGGCTGGATCTACGGCCGAGCTGCCATTGCCACGGACCTGTTCATGCGCGACTCCTACGGCGCCCACCTGGGCACCGAGATCCGGGTCAGCCGCCTCCTCACCCTCCGAGGGGGCATGGCCTACGACAGCCAGTCCATCCCGGACCGCTACCGCACCCGCGAGCTGGCAGACGCCCACAAGCTCACCTGGGACCTGGGCGCCACCCTCCGCTTCGGCAGGTGGCGCCTGGACATGGCCGCCGAGCTGCTGCTGGGCGACGTGGCCAACGGCTTCCGCCCCAGCCGCTTCCCGGCTGGCTACGCCGCCCCTGGCACCCACAGCCCCGGGGGCACATTCTCCCTGCACCTGGGAGGCGGCGTGGCCTGGTAGACAGGTTCAGGCCCTGGAGAGGCCCAGAAGCCACAGCAGGAGCCCGGCGGCCACCAGGCCGCCCCACAGCAGCGCCCTCCGTCCCAGGAGCCGGTCGTCCGGGGTGATGGCTCGGAAGATGAGCAGAAAGCCCCCGCCCACCCAGAGCCCAAAGCCCGCGAGGGCGAGGAGAGACCAGCCCACCGAGGGGGCGTTGGAGCGGCGGAGCTGGGCCAGGTGCCAGGCCTGCAAGCGTGCCAGGTCCGCGGAGCTCGCCCTTCGGCCCCCCTGGACGAGGGCAGAGAGCCGCGCGATGTTTCGGTTCGCAGGGTCCAGCAGCTCGGCGTTGGGCGTGTAGAAGCTGCGGGCACCCAGGATGGCGCGGCGGATGGCCCGGTAGGCCATGAGGGCCAGGCGCCGGTCACCCTGCATCTCTGCCAGCCGGGCGATGCGGCTCAGGGCCCGCAGGGAGCGGCCCACGTAGCCGTTGCCCGGGGCGTACCAGCGGGCAGCACGCCGGTAGCGCACGATGGCGTCCTCCAGGGCACGCGCCCGAGCCGTTGGGTCCGCGGCCGCCAACCCCTTGGCCTCTGCCGAGCGGGCAGAGACATAGGCCGCCCGGGAGGAGAGCACCACCCGGACGGTGATGGCTCCCAGGAGCCCGAGGGCCACCAGGCCCAACACCAGCAGGCGCCGCTTCACACCAGGTCCTTGCGCCTGAGCCGGAAGATCGTGAGCCCGAGCATGATGAGGATGTAGAGCACCGCATAGCCGCTGGCGTAGCCCACGTATGCCCAGGAGAAGAACTCTCCGTGGATGGACACTCGCCTGCTCACAGCGCCGCTGACCGCAAAAAGGTGAAAGTCAGGCAGCACGTAGTTGGCCGCGCGGAGCAAGAGGTCCAGCCCTGACAGCCCAGTCCTGCCGCTGCTGGCCAGGGTGGCGATGAACTCGCTGGAGCGTCCCAGCACGAACAGAGCGAGGGAGAGAAAGCCGGCCAGGATGGGACCCGTGAGGGATGAGAGCAGCAGGGCCACGGAGAGGATGACCATCACCTCTGCCAGGATGAGCAGCAGGGCCTTGAGCAGGACCTGGGAGCCGCCCCCGCCATAGGCCATGAGCACCAGGAGAAACACGCCGGACATGACCACGAGCTGAATGACCAGGGTGGCGGCCATGCCCATGAACTTGCCCAGGAGGAACTCCGTGCGGTGCAGGGGCTTGGGGATGATGAAGTAGACCGTCTTTTGCTCCAGCTCCCGATGCACCACCGTGACTCCCAGGTACACGGCGATTATCATGCCAAAGAGGCTGATGGCTGCCAGACCGAGATCCTTGATCAGGATGAGCGGGTCTTGCAGGGCCAGCTTGCCCATCGTCACCGAGCCCAGAATCATCATCACCGCGAACAGCAGCAGCACGTACATGACGCGGTTTCTGTTTGTCTCCCGCAGGGTGTTGCCGGCAATGGCGAGGACACGGTCGATCATCGCATGGCCTCCCGCACGAAGAGATCCTCCAGGGACTCGGAGATGGGCGTTACCGAGACCACCCGGGCGCTCTGGTCGAGGGCCGCTCGCAAGAGCTCCGCCGGGTCGGTGTCCTGGGGCAGACGAAAGCGCAGACGGCCCTCCACGTCCAGGGTCTCCCAGCCCCTCTCCAGGGCCATGGCGGCCAGCTCGGCCAAAGAGCCCGGACCCTCCGGACCACAGGCCAGCACCACCCCGGTCTCGGTGACCCTGGCCGAGAGGAGATTGCTCAGCTTGCCGATGTCCCGCAGCCGACCCCGCACCACGATGCCCACCCGGTCACAGATCATCTCCACGTCCGAGAGGATGTGCGACGAAAAGAGCACGGTCTTGCCCTGGCTCCGCAGCTCGCCAATGAGATCCCGCACCTCCTTTCGGCCCAGGGGGTCGAGGCCGCTGAGGGGCTCGTCCAGGACCACCAGGTCCGGGTCGTGGATAAGGGCCTGAGCCAGCCCAATGCGCTGCAGCATACCCTTGGAGAACTTGCGCAAGGGCCTGTTGAGAGCCTCGGCCAGACCCACCCGCTCCAGGAGCTCCCGTATGCGGCGACGGCGCGTCCTCTTGCTGACACCGCAGAGCCGCGCGGAGAGCTCCAGAAACTCGTCGGCTCGCAGGTAGTCATAGAAGGTGGGGTTCTCCGGGAGATACCCCACTCTCCGCTTCACCTCCAAGTTGGGGACGCTCTCCCCGAACACCTCGATGGTACCAGCCGTGGGAAAGATGAGGCCCATCATCATCTTGATGGTGGTGGTCTTGCCCGAGCCGTTGGGGCCCAGCAGGCCGAAAATCTCACCCGGGCGCACCTCGAAGCCGAGGTCTCTTACGGCCTCCACCTGCCTGGGCAAAACCTTGCGATCCAGCTCCGGCCGCCCCTCCTTTGCTCCGCTCTTGGCCAGCTTCGCAATGGGGACAAAGCACACCACGAAGGTCTTGCACAGGCCCTCGGCTCGGATGGCTGGAACCGCTATGTCGTCTGTCTTACCCATGGGTAGCTCGCAGGGGCATTATCTTGCCGACGGGGCCACCAAATGCAAGGCCGGTCAGCCTCTGAGGGTCTTGCGATACCAGGAGATGGTGCGCAAAAGGCCCTCCTCCAGGTCCACCTGGGGGGCAAAGCCCAGCATCTGCCTGGCCTTGTCCACGTTGGGGATCCGCAGCTCCACGTCTGCATGGTCCCAGGTTACCTGCTCGATGGCCGAGCCGGAGGAGCAGAGCCGGAGGATCTCTCGGGCCAGGTTGTAGATCGTCACCGTCGAGCGCGGGTTGCCGATGTTGAAGGTGTTGCCCAAAGCAGCCTCCTCCGAGAGGCAGAGGGCGACGCCGTTGACGATGTCGTCCACGTAGCACCAGGCGCGGATCTGGCTGCCGTCGTTGTGGATGATGAGGTTCTCGCCACGAAGGGCCCTGACTATGAAGTGGTGCACCGCGCCCTCACCCACCTGCCTGGGGCCATAAATATTAAATGGGCGCACCGCCACCGCGGGAAGGCCGTGCTCCCGGTAATAGCACATGCACAGGTGCTCTGTGGCCAGCTTTGCCACGGAGTAGGTCCAGCGCGCCTCCCCCACGGCGCCCAGGCTGGTGACGTCCCCCTCGGAGACGTTGAAGGCGTGGCTGCCGAACACCTCGGAGGTGGAGAAGTCCACGAAGCGCCGCATGTCCGGCTGGGCCAGGGCGGCCTCCAGGAGGTTGGCCGTGCCCAGCAAGGCGACCCGCATGGTCTGCACGGGGATGCGCATTACCGTGTCCACCCCTGCGATGGAGGCCAGGTGGATCACTGCGTTGCAGCCCTCGATGGCGGCGTCCACCGCCGCCCGATCCAGCACGTCCCCCTGGATGAGCTCCACGCCGGGAAGCCGGTCCAGGCCCGTCTTGGCCAGGGCGTTTCGGTGGAGCGTGTCGAGCAGGACCAGCTCGTTGTTCCCTGCCAGCCGCTCGATCAGGTGGCTGCCGATGAATCCGGCTCCGCCGGTTATCAGGATCCGCCACCCCTCGACATCCATGGTCGTCGCTCCTACTCGGTGGTCCCGGTGACTGTCTGCACGAAGTTGGAGGTGCGCTGGTTCACCCAGTCGGTGAGGTTGGGCCCCGGGGTCGCCCAGACGTTGACGCTGATGATAAACGGGATGGCCGGATCCTCCACGTACCCCGGGGAGCTGTCGTAGACGGTGATCTGGTAGCACCCGGCCGAAGGGGTGCAGCCGTCGTTGTAGTAAAACTCCATTATGCCTCCGGACTCGGAGTCGAACCTCATGCCCAGCCGCTCCTCCAGGGAGACGGTGTAGTCCGGGTTGAAGGCCAGGTTGCCGGAGTTGTCCGAGATCTCGATGTAGTCCGAGGGGTCGTTGTAGGCGGCGATGGGGTTCATGTGCCTGTCTAGCAGCCACACCTGGAGGGTTATCTGCCCCCCGTCCGCGATGGTCGTGGATGTGGGCTGGGTCTCCAGCCGGGCGGCGTCGGTGGCCTCCAGAAGCTCGCCGGTCCAGATGATCTTCGCCTGGGCGTAGATCATCGTGTCGGCGTCGAACTGGCCGTTGGGGCCCGTGTACTCGCCGTCGCCGTCGGTGTCGAAGTACTCCTCGCCCAGGTCGTAGGTGCCGTTGTCATCCACGTCCAGGAAGGGCTCGCCGATGTCCTCGAAGGGCTCGTTGTCGTCCCGCACCCCGTTGCCGTTGATGTCGGTCCACGCCTCCGTGCCAGCGGTGATGGCGAGCAGGGTGACCACCCCGTCCCGGGGGTTGTACTCCTCGCCCAGCGAGCCCACCCGGCTGGGCTCCCCGGAGACAGGCTCCACGTCCACCGGCCCAGAGTGCCCCCCTTGCACAGAGTAGACCACGTTGTAGTCGGTCTCTCCTGAGACAGTGGAGAGGGTGCCCGCCTCGGCCAGGTAAAACACGTTGAAGCTCTCCACGCTGAGCACGTCTCCACCCACCGTCTGGGCGCTCAGGTTGCAGGGGACGTTGATGTCGGGCTTCGGGTCCCTCAGAGCACCCACGTTCAGGTGCGAGCACTCTAGCTGGAAGCGCCCCTGGACAGGCATGTTGCCCGCCTGGGGGGGACCAAAGACGATGGTGATCCTGTCCACCGCGTCCAGGCCGCTCTCCTCGTCCTCATAGGTGGCTGTCACCTGGGTCTGGCCCTGCTCCAGGGGAGAGTACAGCCGCACCACTGCCAGACCTTCGCTGTTGGTGGCAACGCTCATGGAGGTGATCTCCTCTGTCTCGGAGAAGCTCCCGAACTCCGTCTCGAAGTAAACCTCCACAGAGGAGGCGGGCTTGTTTTTCTTGAGCACGGTGGCGGTGATCTCCGCGTAGGAGTGACCGCCGGCGGAGATGGTGGTGCTGTCCGCCGTCAGAGTGAGCTTTGGGGCGGCCAGGGCGTCACAGCCCGCAAGCACCGTGGCCGTGAGAGCAAGCGCCACCAGGTGGCTAGCAGTTCGATCTCTTCTCATGTCTACTCCTCACTTACGCTAGGTGGTGCCTCCCAGATCCCAGGCAGGGGACCGGGCGACAATCTCTCGTCCATAGTAGCAGATATTAGGGGAAGCGGGTCTGAACGCCCAAGGACCCCTCCAGGTTGACGCCCACCCACTTCTGGAAGGTGCCCAGCAGACCCATCCGAGCGAAGATGCCCACGTAGCGCAAGAAGTCGTACTGGACCTGGACGAAGAAGCGCACGCCCAGATCCAGCTTCGTGCCCTTCTCCGGGAGGTGGCCCTGCTGGGTGGCCGAGTCCTGCCTGGTAAAGTCGAGAACGAGCTGCAACGCCAGGCCGATCTTGAAAGGCAGCGTGGGGTCGATCCAGATCCGCAGGCCAGGCATGAGCACCAGGGGGCGGTTGCCCAGGGTGTCGTTCATCATGCCCACCCGAAACTCGGCCAGCAGCTCCAGGGCGTCCAGGACACCGAAGCCGATGCCAATGTCCAGGGCGGGGGGCGCCAGGCCGACGCAGAACGTGTCGTTCTCGGAGAGCGGATCGCCCTGTCCACACCAGACGGTATCGCTGTAGGTGACCCGGAAGGCGGCTCCCAGCGCCAGCGACAGGTCCACCGAGACCTGGAGCCGGTGGCTCAGGCTCTTGTTGCGCCCCCGGGGGGTCATCTCCTTGGGGGTGCTCCCCTCCCGGGGTGGCATGGTGGCGTCCACCCCTGGCGACGCCCGATCCCGGGGCCCTGGGGCAGCCTCTCCGGCGGCGCCTGGGCCAGCGGCCCTCTTCTCACGGGGTGGGGCAGCGGGGGCGGCCCACGCCACCGACGCCGTGCTCATGGCCATGGCGCCCAGCAGCGCGCAGAACCTTGAAGCCGTCATGGGTGACCTCCTGAAGCAGAGAAAACAAGCGAAAGAATAACACCGATCACTCACCAGTTGCGACATTTGCCCTGGCCTTTGTTAGTATGGACGCCATCAAAATGTCTCTCACCCGCCGGATGGAAATAGCCCTCCTCGGACTCTGCCTGGCCGTCGCTGGCCGCTGCGGAGGTAACCAGGCAGGGGAGAAAAAGACCCTGGTGATCGCCCAGGCCAACTCCATCGTGGGGCTCGACCCCGCCACCGTGGTGGACAACGAGTCCATCAACGTGGCCGAGCAGGTCTTCGAGCACCTGGTGCGCTATCGGTCCGGGGTCATGGACATCGAGCCGGCGCTGGCGCTTAGATGGGAGAAGCAGGCCGACGGCCGCACCTGGCGCTTTTTCCTGCGCAAGGGGGTCAAGTTTCACGATGGGACCCCCTTTGACGCCGACGCGGTGGTCTTCTCCTTCAACCGCCAGCGCTCCTCGGAGCGGACCTCCGAGGGGAGACTGAGGTTCCCCTACTGGAACAGCTACTTCCGAAACATCGTTGCCATCAAGAAGGAGTCCCCCCACGTGGTGACCATCACCACTGATCGCCCCTTTGGCCCGCTACTGGCCAGCCTCGCCATGTTCCCGGTCTCCATCGTCAGCCCGAAGGCCTTCCGCGGCCTCAAGCCGGGAGAGCGCCCCAGGCCGGTTGGAACGGGGCCCTTCAAGTTCATCTCCTGGGACAGGCGCACCGGCCGGGTCACCCTGGAGGCGAACGAGCATTACTGGGGCCCGCACGCCAGGGTGGATCGGCTGGTGTTCGTGCGCATTCCCGACGCCAGGCAGCGGCTCAGGGCGCTGCAGAGTGGCCTGATCCACATGGCCAGCAACCTGCCACCCTCCCTGCTGCACCTGGTGCGCCTGCACCCGGACCTGAGGCTGGCCCAGATGCCGGCCAACAACGTGGTCTACCTGGCCATGAACACCGACAAGCGCCCATTCCACGACCGGCGGGTACGTCGGGCGGTCAACTACGCCATCCGCAAAGACGCGCTCATCGGCCTGGCCTTCCAGGGCATGGCAACCAAGGCCATCGGGCCCCTGCCTCCCATCATGCGCCCATTTTACACTTCGGACGTGATGCGCTACGACTACGACCCTGCCCGTGCCCGTAAGCTCCTGCGGGAGGCGGGGTACGACCCAAAGCTGCGACCCCGATTCGTGGTCATGGACTCGCCGCGAGCCTACCTTCCGCGGCCAGTGCTCGCGGCCAGGATGATCGCCCGGGACCTCGCGGCCATTGGCATGAGGGTGGACCTGCAGGTGATGCCCTTCGCCAGGCAGAAGCGGATCATGCAGACGGGCCAGCACCACCTGGGCCTGCACGGATGGTCCGGCGACAACGGCGACCCGGACAACTTCCTGTACAACCTGCTGGACTCCAGCAACGCCGTCTTCGGAAAGCTCAACTACGCCTACTACCGGGAGTACGCCTTTCACAAGCTGGTGGTCATCGGACGTGAGAGCGCTGACCGCAAGGAGCGCATCCGCGTGTACCGCGAGGCCCAGCGAATCGTCATGCGAACGGTCCCGTGGGCGCCCCTGGCCCACGCCAAGCTGGTCATCGCCTTGAGGCGGGAGGTGAAGCACTTCCAGCCCCACCCTTCGTCGATCCTGGACATGCGCTCGGTGAGCCTGGAGTAGCCCATGAGCCGACGTCTGCGGATTCGTACCAGGCTCCTCATCTGGCTCTTCATCGCCGGGGTGGTCCCCCTTGGGGTCGCCAGCTTCTACTCTCTGAGGCTGGTGCGCAGCAGGGTCGAGGACAACCTGGTCCGCGAGACGGATCGGAGCCTGCGCATCGGCCTGAACCTCCTGCTCACATGGGTGGAGCGCATAAGCGACGACGCCGAGCGCCTGGGACGAGATCCACTCCTTCGGGGTCTGCTGGAGAGCTATGGCAGCAGCGACCCCGCTGGTCGGGCCCGTCTCCGGCGGCGGGTTGAGCTGGTGCTCGCACGCTACCGACATCGCCTCGCCTTCGGGGAGGTTGTGCTCGTGGACAAAAAGGACCGCCTGATCTCCCGCGAGGTCCTCGGCAGAGGAGGGAAAGCACGCTCTTCTGGCGACAGGAAGACGCCCGTGGCTCCCCTGCCCAAGGGAAAGCGGAACCGCTACCTGCACACGGTGGACATAGTCCCTGGAGCCAGGCACCCGGTCATTCGCGCCATGGCGCCGGTCATCGACGATCAGTTCGAGGTGCTTGGGACCGTCTTCGTGCTCGTGCCCATGGACCACAGGTTCGCCGACGTCATCCGCGCCACCTTGGGGGTGCACGTGGGCTTTTTCCGCGGACGAAAGCCGTCGGCCTCCTCCTTCCGGGATGAAGGCGGCGGGGTCCGATTGGGGCTGAACCTCTCGGGGGATCTGCTGGATCGGGTGATCGCTGGCAAGGGTCGCGTGGGGGTGGCGAGCTACCGCTCCGCCCACTACTCCGTGGGCGCCATCCCCCTCGTGAGCGCGCTCGGCAAGCCCGTTGGGATCTTCTATGTGGCCCTGGACCGCAAGGCCCTGGAGGCGGGAAAGCAGCGCTCATACCGATCGCTGCTTCTTTTTGGCGCGGGCGTGTTTCTGCTGGCCTTCCTCATCGCCACCTACGCGTCGCGCGACCTCAGCCGCCCCCTCACAAAGCTCCATGAACGTGCCATGGCAGTGGGGCAGGGCGAGCTGGAGGGGCGAATCGGTCTGGAGCCCGGGGATGAGTTCGGCGACCTGGGCAAGGCCTTCGACGACATGACGCAGTCCCTCCGGGAGAACCAGCGACGCCTGGCCGCGCGCATTGGCGAGATAGTGACCCTCCAGTCCATTGTCAGGGCGGTCAGCTCTGCCAATGGGCTGGAGCCGGTGCTCCGCACGGTGGTGGAGGAGGTCAGGGGAGCCCTGCGGGCCGGCTCCGCCTCCATCCTTCTGGCGGACATCTCCGGACGGATCGTCTACGGCGTACGAGTGCGGGACGAGGACCAGGCAGATGGCGGACAGGCCGAGCCGGCGGAAGGAGCCAGCCGGCCCAGCTCGGCCGGGGGCCTGGTGGAGGGGTCGGGATCGGGCCTGCTCACCGGCGCCAGGGCCATCGCCCAGGCGGTGCTCCGCGATGGGACCGCGCTGTGCGTGGACGATATCTCAGACCACCCTGAGCTGGGAGAGCTGGCGACCCAGGATGGGCTCAAGGGCTCGCTCATGGTCGTGCCCCTGGAGCTGAGGGGGCAGCGCCTGGGGGTCATGATGCTCAATCGGGTCTCATCACCTTTCGTGGAGTCGGAGCTGAGGCTCCTGTCCACCCTGGCGGATCAGGCCGCCACTGCCATCGACAACGCTCGGCTGCGAGAGGAGGTGGCGGCCCTGGGGAACCGGCTGGAGCAGTTGGTGGCCGAGCGCACGGCAGAGCTGACACGGGCCAACGGTGAGCTGGAGGAGAGGCTAGGGGAGCTGGAGGAGGCGCAGGAGCGGGTGGTGCTCCAGGAGCGCCTGGCGGGCACGGGGCAGATCCTGGCGGGGGTGGCGCACCAGGTCACGACCCCTGCCTCTGTCATCGCTGGAGCGGTGACCAACCTGGATGGCGCGCTGGAGCGGCTGCTGCTCCGATGGCGTCAGCTCGCAACTTTGGGGCTCGGGGAAGAGCGCTGGGCCGCGTGCATGGATGAGCTGGATCTGCGGGCAAGGGGCGAGCCCCTCTCCTCCCAGGA
>JAJRWW010000356.1 GCA_024276595.1 Myxococcota bacterium | reverse complement strand
GGTCCCAGCGCGCCCACTCGGGGTGGCCGAGTATCCTGGCCGCGTCCTTGCGGGCGAAGTCCGCAGCGGGAGGATCCTTGGCCAGCAGGCTCGTATGCAGGTTTGCCAGGCTGGTGTTCTGCCTCAGCCCTTGTGAGAAGAGCATGATCCACTGCAGCCCGGCGTCGATGACGCCATCCCTGACCTGACAGCCCTGAGGGCACGCCCACCAATACCGACGGCCGAGCGCTTCCGTAGCGACCTGCTCCACCCCTGGAATGCCGACGATGTCGCGGACTTCCAGGTAGAGAATCAACGCCAGGATCATTTTCGGACCGTCGTCCAGCTTTCTCCACCAGTGGCCTGCGAACTGGTCGTTCATCAGGGTGGCGTAGATCTGGCCGGGTCGGGGATCCTTCATGACTGCAGCGATGACCTCCGGTGGGGTGGCCAGGTCCGACCCGGGTGGGCAGAACCTGGGGGTGGGATTGGGCTGCGGGTCGGTGCTGTCAACCGCCCTGCGCCGCCCCATCCCCGCGGCCCACTCCGCAAGGCATTTTCCTGTGTCCTCATCGGGCCCGCAGAAGGGATACTTCCCCGTCGGGTCCCTCAAGTTGACCGGGTTGGCGTAGACGTACAGCCACCCATTGTAGGACATGGGCCGGTTGGGGTCCCCCTGCCAGGGGTCCCTGCTCAGGAAGCGCCCCTGCGGCGGGGCGTAGTATCGCGCCCGCAAATACACCAGCCCAGTCCCATCCACTTGCTCACCCGTAAACTGGAAGACGGTAGAGGCTGTGCCCGCGCTGCTGAGGGCGCGCCCGAAGGGCTCGTAGCTCTGGGCGAGGGTCACCGTCGCCGCGTCATCCGTCAATTGGCGCACGGAACCCAGGCTTGCCCTGAGCGAAGTCGAAGGGGCGTCGGGCAGGTGTCGCGGCCCTCTTGTGGTCAATCCTCCGGTCCGCTGAACTTATCCGACCATCCGGCCAGTTCCCCGGAAAAGTCCGCCAGCCGATAGTGCTCTCCTGTAAAGACATTGATGATGACCAAGGGGGTTTCATCCCCGGGGTCACCGCCCGGCACATATGCGACCCACCGGCTGTCGGGCGACCAAACCAGCAGGTTGCTCACCGCTCGATAGCCCTCGTCGAGGGTCGGGCAGAGATCTACAACTTCGTCTGCTTCGACATCGTAGACATACAATCGCCGGCTATAGATGCTTTCTTCAGTCTCATAAACTCCGAAAGCCAGGTACCGCCCATCTGGAGACCACTGCAGGCTGTATTCGGCCTCGCGGTCGGGGACCACCCCTCCGAAGGCAGTAACCTGCCTGAGCGTTTTTCAATCCTCCATCAGCAGAAAGACCTGATGCCGCTTGGCCGTCTCCACGTCGGGCTCCAGCACCGGAGAAGGCAGGGACACGAAGGCCACGATGCTCCCCTGCGGAGACCACTGCACGAGATTGGTCAGAAGCAGTGCGTGGGCCAGCAGGAAATCGTCCACCTTTGGGAAGCGCCAGACCGCCCGGCCGAGGCTGTAGTCCCATAGAACCAGGTCGATGCGCCATTCATCTTGATGCCGGGACAGGTCCTGCACATACAACGCTCGCGATAGATCGGGCGAAACGGACAGCGCCCCCTCGGGCCAACGCCGGGGGAGCGCATTCAACAACTCCTGCCTCCACTCGCCGGAGAACGGGTCCAGAAAGGCGTGCGTCTCGATCGGTTCCTGGTCGGGGCCGCCAGCCTGGAGCAGCACATGCATGAGACGGTTGTCCACCCACCGGGGAACGTCGATGATCACCTGGGTGGTGTCGCGCAGGGGACCAAGGACCTGAGAAGCATCCGGCGAGGACTTGGCAGACGCCCCCCTGTATCCCAGCAGAAAGACCTCGGGGCGGGGCGGTCCGCTTTCGTAGGCCAGCCACGTTCCGTCCGGCGAGAAACCATCGAGGAGGACGTTCATGTCGCTGGCGGGCCGGTCAGGGAACGGAATAGGAGCCGTGCGCGCGGGAACCCCTCCGGTGAAGACGTAAGCGCCAGCGGCGCGGTCGTAATAAGCAATGACGCCCTCGATACCGAAGCCTTCGGGGGGCGTCTGAGGTGTGGGGGATGTACAAGGGGTCAATGGCGATCCCTTCGCAGGCGGTCGACTGGGGACGGGAGAGACGAGGGGCTGCACCGTGGGCGATCGTGTTATGGGGGCGGTGGGGGTAAAGGAGGTGGCCCTCTCCGGAGTCGGTGACGCAGTGGCGAGCGCACATGCAGCCACTATGAGAGCAACAAGAACCAGAGGGTGGATCCTGTTCTGGGCCTCACGTCTGCGCTCGTACATGCCTGCCTGCTCCTTACCTGGCTACCAGCCCTTGCAACTCCCACCGCGCCGCGCATTACACGCGACGTTCTGCTCGAGCGTGAGCACCAAGAACTGTTGCTCAGGCACAACCTCGACATAGGGCCTGCCACTTGGCCACCAGTCGGCAGTCGGTTCTTTTCCTTGCGCTCGCTCTTTTACGTACTCATACAGAGGAGAATCTCTGTTGTAGAGCCCCCACGTCCACGGCTTACGTGGGCCGGGAGCAAAGGTATATCCCATGACCTTCTGTGCGTCGGGCAGGTTGTCGAGCCACCCCCGAAGAATCTCGTCCACGGGCCAGCCGTAGAACATCTCGTATTCCACCGACCAGCGCATCTGCTGCCATTTCGTTTGGCAAGAGCCTTTGCATCCCGAGGGGTAGTAACCCGTATACCTGTACCGGTTCGAGATGGCCTGCAAGGCTGCCTCGTAGGCTGCAGTATCACGAACGCTCCGCAGTTTTTGAATGATCAGCGCGATGAGGACGATGTCCTTCAGTTTCCAGTGAACCACGCTGTCCGGGATCGGCTCCACTTCGAGCCACTCCTGGCCGATCCTGCCCAGGATGATCTCATAGTTTCGGACCGTCCTCTGCCATCTCGCAGGAGGTGTGCCCAGGGGAGGCACTGGCACCGAATCCGGTGTCTGGGTCGAAGTCGGGTCAGGTGTCGGTGGGCACGCCAGCGTCATCACCGGCAGGTCTGTCGGCGACTCCGGGGGCGGAAGCACGGCCCCCGCTGTCGGCGTCGGGGTGTCGGCCCGCGTCGGCGCGGTGTCCGGGCCCGGCGGGGGCGAAGGCGGTCTCGGCTCCGAGGAGGCACTCTCATCACAGTTTGGCTGTGCCTTTCGCCCGTGCCGGTCATTGCTCCGGTACACGGAACTTCCCAGACCAGCCTGCCGGAACGCTGGCGTGCTCCTCCAGCAAATGGTGTTCGCCGCTGAACACATCCACAATGACCAACGGGCTTGGGTCATCTGACGACTTGTCACCTAACTCTGCGACATAAGCAATCCACTGGCTATCATGAGACCAAATCAAGAATCGGTTCGTGGCCCGATAGTCGTCCCCAAAGAGGATACATTGATCAACAAGGTCTTCACTGTCAACATCGTAGACATACAGCCGACGGTTGTACGGCGGACCACCCTGGACATAGACACCGAATGCCAGGAACTGACCGTCCGGAGACCAACTCAGACTGGGTTCAGGCGACCAGCCGTGTTCCTCCCCGAATCTGGTAACCTGTCTAAGTACCTCACCGTTCCTTCCTAGCAGAAACACTTGTCGCTCCGTCGATGAGTAGCCATCACCCTTCGACTCACGAGGGAATGTGATATAGGCCACGGCTGAGCTATCGGGGGACCACTCCGCCAGATAAGCACCCGATAGTTCATCGCGCAGCCAGGGGTCCGCTTGGGAACGCCAGATAGCCCGACCTCGGGAGTAGTCCCACAAGACTAGGTCTGTCCGTCGCTCGCCTTTGGCTTCAGGCAGCGATTGAGCGTACAGAGCACGTGTAAGGTCCGGCGA
The DNA here is from genome assembly GCA_024276595.1 of Myxococcota bacterium. Taxonomy (GTDB): domain Bacteria; phylum Myxococcota_A; class Polyangia; order HGW-17; family JAJRWW01; genus JAJRWW01. The sequence goes on along the minus strand of JAJRWW010000356.1, from coordinate 1,932 downwards.
AACTGCCAATGCGCCTCGGGGGGCTCTCTCAGGTAAAGCAGCCACAAGGCCAGGAGCCCACTCACCCGTAAGAGGATTCAAGAACGCATAGGTTTCGAGAGTCTCCTGATCAGGACCTCGTGCCAGGAGATGAACTTGTAGCAGCTCATTGTTGACCCAGCGCGCCCGCCCAAACATCACCTGCGTAGTCGGCTTGAGAGGACCAAACACCTCGGAAGCGTCAGGCATGGTAACAACACTTTCACCGTTGTGCCCCAGGAGGCCAAGCCTCGGCTGCGGTTCAAGCGTGTCATAGGCGAGCCATCGCCCGTCAGGGGAAAAGCTGAGCAGGTCCACATCCTCCCACGAGAGAGGATCAGGGAATGGGATTGGGACGGTTCGTAAGGGAGTGCCACCCGTAAGAACGTAGGTGAGCGAAGGAATGTCCAGATAAGCGATCGCACCCCGGATCCCAAAGCCCTCAGGAGGTCGTTGGGGCTCAGCGGACATGCAGGGGGTAAGGCGAGTTCCTTCCACCGGCGTAGGACTCGATGTGGCAGGCATAGCGACACGCTCCGCCGGCAAGTGCGTCGCACTTGCCGTGGGGGAACCCGCCGCCGGCTTTGGAGTAAGAGGCGACGCGGTTGCAGGCCGGCACGCGGCCAGCACGAGGGCCAGGAAGGCCACAGCGCAGAGCCAGCGACCCGGATCCCCACACCGCCTGAACTTGTCCATCGCTACTCCTTGTCCTCCCGGACTACCAGCCTTTACAGGAACCTCCGGGACGATTGTTGCAGGCAACGTTCTGCTCAAGAGTGAGGACGACGAACCGTTGCGACGCCACGCGGTCGACGAAAGGCTTACCTCCAAGCCACCAGTCGTTAACGCCACCTTTCATGTACTGGTCAAGTGGTGAGCCTACCGCATAATTCCCCCACGTCCACGGCTTGTCGGGGCCGGGAGGAAAGGTGTAGCCCATGACCTTCTCCGCGTCGGTGAGGTTCCTTTGCCAGTTCTGCAGTATGTCGCCCGTAGTCCACTCGTAAAAGATCTGGTACTCCACCGCCCACCGCATCTGCTGCCATTTCGTCTGGCAGGAGCCCCGGCAGCCCGAAGGGTAATACCCCGTGTACCGATACCGGTTCGAGATGGCCTGAAGCGCCGCTTCGTACGCACTCGTAAAGCGGATGCTGCGGATCTCCTGAATGATCAGCGCGATGAGGACGATGTCCTTCAGTTTCCAGTGAACCACGCTGTCCGGGATCGGCTCCACTTCGAGCGACTCCTGGCCGATCCTGCCCAGGATGATCTCATAGTTGCGGACCGTCTTCTCCCATCTCAAGCGGGGCGTGCCACGTGGGGGCACCGCGATCCTGGATGTCGGGGGCTCTTCGTGCGGTCCCGGCGGACAGAACCTGGGGGTGGGATTGGGCTGCGGGTCGGTGCTATCAGCCGCCCTGCGCCGCCCAAGCCCCGCCGCCCAATCCGCCAGGCACTTGCCAGCGTCCTCCTCCGGACCGCAAAAGGGATACTTCCCCGTCGGGTCCGTCAGGTTGACCGGATTGGCGTATGCGTATGCCCATGCATTGTAGGACATCGGCTGGTTCGGGTACCCCTCCCAGAGGTCCCTGCTCAGGAAGCGCCCCTGCCGCGGCGCGTAGTAACGCGCCCGCAAATACATCAATCCCGTCCCATCCACTTGCTCACCCGTAAACTGGAAGACGGTAGAGGCTGTGCCCGCGCTGCTGAGGGCGCGCCCGAAGGGCTCGTAGCTCTGGGCGAGGGGCACCGTCGCCGCGTCATCCGTCAACTGGCGCACGGAGCCCAAGGCATCAGGGATATGGTACTGCCAGCCGCCCGGCTGCTTTTCGCCAATGCGCGAGAGGCCGTAGAGGTAGGTGTTCGTCCCGTCAGCAAGCACCTGCGTCAGGCCAGCACCAGCGCTGAGCGCAT
>JAJRWW010000028.1 GCA_024276595.1 Myxococcota bacterium | reverse complement strand
TGTCGATACCGGGCCCACGCCGTGATAACGTGTGGCCATATTATCGCCAGGTGTACAGTGCCTGAGTGCTTGCACGCCTCGTGAGGAGCCCATGCATCTTTGTGACTTCCTCGACCCCGAGCTCATCTTCATCGGCCTGGACGGCGAAGACAAGCAGAGCCTCCTCGCAGAGCTGGCCGAGCTCACCGCTCGTCACATTCCCGGGGTGGATCCAAAGGTGCTCCTGGCCCTATTGCGCGCCAGGGAGGAGGAGAGCTCCACCGGGGTGGGCTCTGGCGTGGCCATCCCCCACTGCTTCCTGGACGGTCTCGAGCGCTCTCGCTGTGTTCTGGCGCAGGTCCCGGGCGGGGTCGCCTTCGACGCCATCGACGATGCCCCGGTGCTCATCTTGTTTCTGCTCCTGAGCCCCCCTTCGGCTCGAATGACCCACCTGCGCCTTCTGGCTCGGATCTCCCGGGTGGCACACCGCGAGGGCTTCGCGAGGGACGCGGCAGCGGCCACGTCCACCGAGGAGCTCCACGAGCTGTTGACCTGTGAGGACAGGTCCCACGCCGGCTGAGGGGTGACCGCTCATGGAGCTGCTGTGCGCCATCGTCAAGCATCATCGCCTCGTGGAGGAGATCCTCACGGGCTACCTGGACGTGGGGATCCACGGCGCCACAGTGTTGGACGCCAAGGGGATGGGAGAGATCCTCACGACCCAGGTTCCCATCTTCGCCGGCTTCAAGTCCCTCTTCCCGGTGGGAGGGGGGCACGCCTACCTCGTAATGTCCGTTGTGGACGATGACCTCATGGAGGTGGCCATGGGAGTGGTGGAGGAGGTGGTGGGAGACTTTGCCGAGCCGGGCACGGGCATCATGTTCACCATTCCCTTGAGCCGCGTAAAGGGCCTGGCCGGGGATCTGTAGTGACGCAGGTCGTCATTGGCTTTGCCCTGCTGGTGGTAATTGCGCTCTTTGGTTACCGCAGGAGCTTCACCCGGCTGCACATCCCCCTCGGGGCGCGCTACATCTACCTGACGGGCACGGAGTTCATCCTCGTGGGGGTGGCCCTCGGGGGGCAGCTAATGGGGCTGCTCGACGCCTCGGCGATCAGGTCGCTCTCGCCGCTGTTCAGCCTCTGCCTGGGCTTTGTGGGCCTCATCTTCGGCGTGCAGCTCGACGTGAGCAAGCTGCGGCGTTTCCCCTGGCGCCACAGCATCATGGTGCTGGTCCAGGCGCTGGTGACCATGGCGCTGGTCTTCTTTCCCTGCTGGGCGCTCATGCGTCACGTCTTCGGCCCCGAGGGCCACGTGCAGGCGCTGGGGGCATTTGTGCTGGCGGCCACGGCCTCCTGCACCGGGCTGACCACCCTCTCGCTGCTGAGCAACGACCTGGGTCTGGGGCGCACCCCCTTCGTGGACCTGCTGCGCTACATCGCCAGCCTGGACTCGGTGGTGGGCCTCGTGGGGCTGGGGGTCGCCTTCGCGCTGATGCACACCGACGCGGAGATAGGGGGCCATGTTGGCGCCGGCCTGCTGGCGATCCTGGGCTCCGCGGTGATGGGGCTGCTTGGCGGGCTCTTGCTGCACCTGGTCACCGAGCGCCACTGCTCGGACGAGGAGCTCACCGTCTTTGTCATGGGCGTGGTCTTTCTCACCTCGGGCCTGGCAGCCTTTTTCAAGCTCTCTCCCCTGTTCGTGTGCATGGTGGCCGGCGCCTTCGTGGCCAACCTCAGGGGCGCCAGGGATCGAATCTTCTTCCAGCTATCGAGGCTGGAGCACCCCTTCTACGTGGTAATGCTGATCCTGGCCGGGGCCATGTGGAACGTGAGCACCCATTGGGTCTGGATCTTTGCCGCGGTCTACCTGCTGCTCCGGGTCGCTGGCAAGGTCTTGGGGGGCTACCTGGCGGTGCGGGCCGTGGGAGAGCCCATCCGCTCGCCGGGCCGACTTGGCCTGGCCCTGCTCTCCCAGGGCGGGATGGCGGTGGCCATGGTCATCAACTTCAAGCAGATCTACCCCACGGGCACCTCGGGCCTGGTGGTGACGGCCGTTCTCTCGGCGGTCATCGTCAACGAGCTGCTGAGCCCCACGCTCATCCGGAGCCTGCTGGTGCGTACCGGGGAGGTGGAGAGGTGAGACGCCTGCTGGCGCTCTTGCTGGTGCTGGGCTTCGTGCTGCTCACATTGGCGGACCTTCCCACCTGGGCTACCTATCCCGGGGCCCGCTCCACCTTCTCACTGGGCTTTCTCCTGCTGTCGGCCTACCTGCTGGGAGACGTGCTGGGAGGCCTCAAGCTGCCCAAGCTAACCGGGTACATCCTGGCCGGGATTCTCTTCGGTCCCTACGTGCTCAACCTGGTCACACTCGAGGCGGTGAAGGACATGGGCCTCATCGACGACCTGGCGCTCACGTTCATCGCCCTCGCCGCGGGCGGGGAGCTGCGCCTGGAGGAGCTGCGGGCTCGCAAGAGGGCGATCCTCCTCACATCGGCGCTGCAGCTCCTTGTCGTCTTTTTGGGCATGGTCCTGGTGATGGTCCTGGCGCGGCCTCTTGTTCCATTTCTGGGCGGCAAGCCCTTTGTCCACGTGCTGGCGGTGGCCGCCATCGTGGGAGTATTCGCCCTGGCGCGCTCTCCCTCCTCGGCCATCGCGATCATCAGCGAGACCAAGGCCCGCGGGCCCTTCACCGAGATGGTGCTGGGGGTCACGGTGCTCATGGATGTGGTCGTGATCGCCCTCTTCGCCGTGGTGGTCACCCTCTCTCAGGCAGCCGTGTCGACCTCCGGTGCCGTGGACCTGGGCCTCATCGTGACCATGGCCATCGAGATAGCCGTGTCCCTGGGCGCTGGCGTGGGGCTCGGGTACCTGATGATCTGGTATATCAAGCACGTGAAGGTGGAGCTGGTGATCTTCATCCTCGGGGTGGCCTTTCTGACCACCTTCGGCGCCAGGGAGCTCGCCACCTGGACGGCCGCCTCCCTTGGGACCACCTTCCATTTGCACGTGATGCTCACCTGCATCGCCGCCGGGTTCATGATCCAGAACTTCTCCCCCAGCGGTCACGTGTTCATGGAGAAGATCGACCACGCCTCGCTCCCCATCTACGTGGTCTTTTTCGCCCACGTGGGGGCCGACCTGGACATCCGCACCATCGAGGCGACCTGGCTCATCGCGCTCGTCATCGTGGCCGCCCGGTTCGTGCTCATCTGGCTGGGAGCCCTGGTGGGTGGGAAGCTCTCGGGAGATCCCCCGGTCATGAATCGCTACAGCGGCCTCAGCTTCGTCACCCAGGCTGGCGTGAGCCTGGGGCTGGCGGGCATCGTGAGGACGCGCTTCCCAGGGTGGGGCGCGGCCCTGGCGACGATGATAGTGGCGGTGATCACCCTCAACCAGGTGATCGGCCCGGTGACCCTCAAGCTCGCCCTGGGGGCGGTGGGGGAGACCCGGGATGCGCGTCTGGCCAACCCTCAAGCGAACACCCAGGCAGAGGGACAGATCGGGTCAGGTGACCCTAGTAGGCTGTAATTGCAGGCAAAAGCTTGAGATTCAAAAAGTTTTGAAATAAGCAAAACCAGGTGCTACTCTGCTCGCGAGCCGTTCGATGAAGGGCGCGAGCACCGGATGAGCCGAGCAACCCTACAGAGCCTCCAGCAGATAGCCTCCGGCAGCTCGGAGGGGAGGGCGGCCGAGCTCATTGCCCAGGCGAGGGAGCTCATGGGAGGTGCTCTCGCCGAGGTGGATGAGCGCCTGGCGCAGATCCTCTCCGGCCGCTCGGTCGCGGCGCGGGAGCCCATGGGGCACATCTTGGGCAGCGGTGGCAAGCGGCTGCGTCCGCTGCTGACCCTCCTGTCCGCCCGCGCGGTGGGCAGGGAGGAGGCCGATGCCATCCCCTGCGCCGTGGCCGCCGAGCTGGTGCACAGCGCCACCCTGCTCCACGACGACGTCATGGATGACGGCCGGGTGCGCCGGGGGCTTCCAGCGGCCAGGGTCCTCTACGGCAACACCCTGGCGGTGCTGGCGGGTGACCTGCTCATGGTCACGGCCCTGCGGGAGGCGGAGCGGGGGGGCGTACCCGGGGCCCTGGGTGAGCTGCTCGACACGGTCACCCGGATGGTGGAGGGGGAGGTGCTTCAGCTCCAGCACCGAGGCAGCTTCTCCATGGACCGCGCCACCTATGAGCGGATCATCATCGACAAGACCGCCTCCCTCTTCGCCTGGTGCACCCGCACCGGTGCGCGCGCCGGTGGAGCGACGCCCGGGGAGGAGAGGGGGCTCTCGCGCTTTGGGCACCACGTGGGCATGGCCTTCCAGATCCGGGACGACATGCTGGACCTCATCGGGGATCCCCGGCGTACGGGCAAGGCCCTGGGCGCCGACCTGGCCGAGGGCAAGCTGACCCTCCCTGTGCTGGTGGCCCTGGAGCGTAGGCCTGGGCTCTTGCCGCAGGTGCGAGCTTTGGCCGAGGCCGGCGGCGACCGGTCCGCCGCGTCCATCGCCTGCCTCATCCGGGCCCTGAGGGAGACGGGCAGCCTGGCCAGGTGTCACCAGGAGCTGAACCAGCACCGGCGCCTGGCCATGGATGCCCTCCGGGCTGCGCGCCCCGGACCGGTGGTGGAGCTCTTCGGCTCGGTCACCGAGGCGCTCTCCTTTCGAGAGGGGTAGGCTCCCGCCAGCGGCTCACGTGCAGAGCCATGGGCCTGGGTCCTGGGCCTGGGTCCTGGGCCTGGGTCCGGCGGCCGCTCAGGGCTTGTGGCTGTCGCTGGCATTGGCTGGAGGGGCCACCTGTCGGGCCCACTGGAGGAGCATCTCGTGCTCGGAGCCATGGGAGCCCCATTCGGCGAGGCGGTGGGGGTGGCCCAGGAGGCGGTAGAAGGACCGAGCCAGGGAGAGGGCTGGCGAGAGCGTCGGGCGTCCGTCCGGACCACGTGAGCCCAGGACGAGGAGAGGCCGCGGAGCCACCATGGCCATGAGCTGCGGCAGATCCACCGCCTCGAGCAGCCCGTATGCCAGCAGCCCGGGCGCGGGGAAGCGGGCCTGGTCTATCTCGCGCCTGAAGGAGCCCAGGGGCCCCAGGGCGGCGACCCCGGCGACCCTGGGCTCCAGGGCGGCGGCCACGAGCGCCAGGACGCCACACTCGGTTCCCTCGCCCAGCAGGGCCACTGGCAGCCGGGCCCTGGCAGGGGCCGACTGTGCCTTCCCGGGCGCCCGGGGAGCCCCTCCCGGGGGGGAGCCGATGCGCAGCAGCCAGCGTGCAACCGAGCGGAGCTGCGACACGCGCATTGCCATGAGCGAGTCTCCCAGCACGTTGAGCAGGGCCGCACCGAAGAAGTCCTGCATAAAGAGCGGCCCCGGGCGTCCCAGGCCGTAGCGGTAGCGCCTGGTGGGCGTGGTCTCTCCCAACCCCAGCAGGTCCACCAGCAGCACGTCGAAGCCCGCCTCGGCCAGGGTCACCGCGTGGCAGGAGGCCAGGCGGCCCCCGTCGGCCACGTAGATGATGGTTCCCCTCGATGGTCTCCGGCCGCGCACCAGCAGGGATGGCAGGCTCACGCCGGGCTCGGGTTGTAGCAGGAGCCCGCTGGTGCGAGGGTTTCCGGCCAGGGGCCCGCGCGGGAGCACCCCGAGCGAGGCGGATGGCTGGCCGGTGGGGCGGGCGAGGGTGCGCTCGAGCAGCGCTCTGCGGGCCGCAAGGGCGGCCAGCGCCCGGAAGGGGTCGTCACCTGGGCGCAGGGGCGGTGGAAGCCCCTGGGCGGCATCTCGGGGCCGGCTCACCAGGGTCCTGGTACAGGGCGGTGGCCCAGTGGTGACTGAGAACAGGGCCAGGCTCACGTCCTCAGGGCGGTCGTCCGCGCCCGTGCCCAGATGCTCCTGGAAGAAGCGATAGGTGGCCTGGCGGCGGCCGGGCTTCAGGCCGTGGGGGAAGCGGTCCACGAAGAGACGTAGGTGGTCCGCTGCGCCAAGGGCTCGGTAGGCGTCACGAGCCCTCTGGACCACTCTCCTGGCAGGGCGGGGAGGGAACATGTCGTCCCGGCGGCCGACCCCCACCAGCACGGGCCTGGGCGCGGCGAGGCGCAGGAGCGTGGCGTAGTCTGCCACGGCCACCACGTTGTGCGGGTACATCTCCGGGTCGCCGCCGATGAAGCGAAAGAGCCAGGGCCAGTCAGCGACCGCCGCCAGGGGAGCCGCGGCGGCGATCCTGGTGTCCACCGCGGTGGCGTACATGGTCAAGGTGCCGCCGCCGGAGCTGCCAGTGAGCCCAACCCGCGCGGGGTCCACGTCCGGACGGCTTCGAAGGTAGTCCACGAAGCGGAGCACCTCGCCCACCATCTCCCCTGTGGTGCTCTGCCCCACCAGCCAGTGCAGCAGCCCACGGAAATGGTGGTCCTCCTTGTTTACGGCTCGCTCGCCCATGCCCAGGGCGTCCACGGAGAGCACCACGAAGCCCCGGACGGCCAGGTTGGTGTCGAAGATGAGGGAGGGGCGGTAGTGCTTCCCCTGGCCGTAGTGGCCCAGGGTGTGGAGCACCGCCGGGAGCCGCCCGGTGGAGGCAATGGGCCGGTAGAGGAGGGCGCTGGCCCAGATCCCTGGGGAGCCTTCGATGAAGAGCCGCTCCACGAGCAGCGGTCCTCTCGTCTCCGTGGAGAGGTGGCGAACCCGGGGAGGCGAGGCGGGCCGGCGAGGCGGGAGGTCCAGGGCGCGCGCCAGGGCGGCCCGGATCCGTGGGGCGCGGCGAGTCCAGGTGGCTCGGTCGGTTGCCGGCGGCTGGCGCGGTGTGGCTCGGAGGCGCCGCCGCAGGTACCGGGGGAGCATCTGGCGCCCCTGGCGCTCGTCGCGCAGGATGCGGGGTGGGAGGATGCGCCTCGCTGATCTGCGAAAGAAGCGGATCCCGAGGTCTACCCGCGAGGCCCCATGGGGAGCGCTCCCCGGCGAGCGCAGAGATCGCCGGGGGATCCTCGGAGGTCCTCTCATGGGCACCAGCACCAGGGAGTCGAGCGACGCACGGCCGCGACCCCGAAGCTCCAGAGAGAGGGTGTCCTCGCGCCGCAGCCGGACGGAGCCGAGGTCGTATATCCCTCTGGCCACGGCCATGGCCGAGCCTCCATCGATCACAGATCCTCCGAGCCCCAGGCGCAGGCCGCGGGGCGGACGCCGGCCCACCAGCAGCAGGCGGTGCTCCCGGGCTCGGGAGAGGACAGGGGCCGGGAGGTGGGCCTCGGTCGCCTGGAGGAGCTCAGCACCCCCCACCCCGAGTAGCCGTCCAGGCGATGAAGCCACGTCCAGCCAGCCGTGGAAGGGCGCCCCTCCGGGGCTCCGGAGGCCAGCTCCTCCAGCTCCACCCTCATGGCGCGCGCCTGGGCGGGGTCCACCCACCCGGCCCCGCGGATGACCGTGCCAGCCTCACGCGGCACCACGAATGACCAGCGGGCCCAGGCTCCCTGGCCGGGCCCGATGCGCCCATGGAGGAAGCCGCGGCGCCCCTCGGGGGTGACCACGGAGGCGAGCGTGGAGAGGTGCGGCCGAAAGCGCTTGTCGCCGCTGGAGCCCTCGAGGAAGTCCACGAAGGCCACCATGTCTTCCCGGGCCCTGTCCCCGCGGTTCCAGAGGCGCACCCGGCCGGAGAGGACCCGGGTGGCCGGGTTGAAGCGGAAGGGGCCCGCCTCCAAGGGGAGCGAGCCGTCGCAGGTGGGCTCGAAGGAGAGGCGAGGGGGGGCGACCGTGGCCACGAAGGAGAGCTGCCCCCGGCCAGGCCCGGCCTTTGCGCAGTGGCCCAGGGGGGGGGCCGTGTCCAGCTTGGCCTGGCAACGGCAGCCGGACAGGGGCGCCAGGAGGGAGGCCAGAGCCCAGGCAACCGGGCCGAGCTGCGAGCGCGTTGGCACCATCTCTTTTCTCCTGCCGCCGCGAGGTCGGCCGCCTGGTGGATCTCGCCGGGACAAGAGTACCGTCAGCGGCTCGCTGCCACCAGGGTGTAGAAAGGCTCGTAGAGGTGGTGGCGCTGGACCTGCACCAGGCCCGCGGCGTCGAGCTCATCACACGCAATGGAAGGGGAGACCCTGTGGTCCGCTGGCGGGCCCGCCTCCCGGGTGGAGTCGGGGTCCCAGTCACAGATCACCAGGTGCCCGCCGGGCTCGAGAACGCGCCGCGTCTCCTCCAGGTAGGCCACCCGGTCGGCGAGCTCGTGGTACAGGTTGACCATGAGGACCATGTCCACCGACGCGTCCGGGAGAGGGATGCGGTCCTCGGGAGCCTCCAGGGGCTCCACGCGGTGCCCATGTGGAGCGGCTGCTGCTCGCTCTGTGAGGACCTCGAGCATCTGGGGCTCCACGTCCAGGCCCAGCACCCGAGCCCCTGGCAGAGCCTCGGCGATGGGGAGGGCGAAGTACCCGGTTCCCACGCCCACGTCGAGGATGGTCGTCGGCTCGAAGCTGGCCAGCAGCTCCACCAGCGGCGCCGCGGGCTGCATGGCCTTTCGTTCGGGGCTGTCGAGCCTGGCCACCTTTTCGTAGGGGAACCTCTTTCCGTGAGACATGATACACCTCTGGCGGGCACACGCCGCCCTGGATCCTGAGCAGTTGGCCGACTGGGTCAAAGCATAAGGTCACCACAGGCAAGCACAAGCCCCGGCACCCAAGCGTGGAACGTTGAGGGCGCCGGCGTGATTTTCGGCTTGATTTTTTGGGCTCCACAGGAGCACCTTCAAGGGTGAGGCTTCTGGGCGCCATTCGGTTCGTTGACCCGAAGGACGGCCCCTGGAGGATGCACCATGAGATCCGGCTGGAGCCGCGCAGTGGCGGCGGTCTTCTTCACACTGCTCATTTCTGCCTGCGCGGGGGACCCTCCCTCCGTGCACGACGATCCCATCAACGCCGAGGCCAACGACGCCTTCAACGACCTGTACGGGGAGTTCGACGAGGGGAGCTTCGGCCCGGACGGGAAGCAAGACTGGTTCTGGGAGCGGCTGGACGCCTGCGAGGTCCTCGGGGGGATATACGAGTTTTCTGACGATTTCACCCGGCTGGGCTTCTTCTTCGGCGCCGAGGGGGATGGGGTCATCGGCAGCGCAGTGGGTCTGGGAGGATACGACGTAGTGTTCGACCTGTACCACAGGCAGATGTCCGTCTCCAAGTACGCCGGGATGGGTGTGACCACCCCCGGCCTGGGGGTGTCGGTGACCTTCTACCAGGGTGTGGCGGTGGGCTTTGAGCACGGCGTCTCCGACTGGGACGGCTACTTCGTGACCACGTCGGCGGAGCTCTCGCTGCCCCTTCTCAAGGACTTCATTCATCTGGAGCCGGCCTTTTTCGTGTCGGGGGTCGACGAGAACGACGACAACTTCATCGACCCCGGGGAGGTGCTGGTGCCCCCGGAGGGAGTGTACGGCTTATCCATCGGGTTGAGCCTGGGAGTGGACGCCCTGCCGGACGTGCTGCCCGTGGGCGCGACCCTGGTGGAGGGCCTCTGGGAGCCCCACAAGCGGGGGATCCGCTTCTTCTACGACTGGCTCAAGGAGGTGGACTTCTTCTGGTACTATCTGGACGTCCACCTGGTTGACCACGGCACGGGAGAGCTCTGCCCCGATGACTGGCCCGACGTGGAGGGCGAGCGGGACTGCATCCTCGAGTTCGGGGATGAGACCATGAGCAACACCAGGGCCTCGCTCCACCTGGCCTGGGCAATGTGCACGGTGAACGGCGGCTGTCTCTCACCGCTGGCGGGCTCCATGGCCCTCGCGGCGGTGGCCATTGGCGCTTACAGGGACGCGGGCGACTCCCTGGAGGAGATCTGTCCCGAGCTGGCTGCGGAGACCTCCAGCCACTGACGGCAGGAGATCATTTCGCTCGAGAGCCTATCCACCGGGCGCCGGGCGTCGGGAATCAGCCGCGCCAGGGCGGCGGCCTGCGCCGTGGACGCGGCCTGCTTCCCGCCTGCCACTGCAAGCGCGGTGGCGGCGCCACGGCCGCGGCTTCTCGGATCGAGCCTGACGTTGAGGGTGTTCCTGTTGTGCTTCCCGCCCATTGGGGTATGATGCACTGCCATGGACAAGCTCAACAAAGAAGACAGGCTGAGCCTGATGCGCTTTGTCTGCTCCTTCGCCTGGGCTGACTTCGAGATCCAGGACGAGGAGCGCTCCTTCATTGGCAAGCTCATCGGCGTGCTGGAGCTGGAGCCCGATGAGAAGGCGCAGGTGGACGAGTGGCTCAAGGTGCCGCCCATGCCCGAGGAGGTGGATCCCACCCAGATTCCTCGCAGGCACCGGGAGGTGTTTTTGGACACGGTCAGGGCAGTGGTGATGTCCGATGGTGTGCTGGACCCCGATGAGGAGGAGAACCTCAAGCTGTTTTCGGAGCTACTGAGCTACTGAGCTGCTGAGCTGCTGAGCTGCTGAGCTGCTGAGCTCGGGCCCCTGCTGGCCACCCCTCCTCTCTCTCCTCGCCCTTTTTTGCATCCCCATCTCCATCTCTCGCAGGCTTCGCCTGGATGCGGTCTCCTCGCAGGTTGACGACAGGTCAGAGACACTACCGGTAGCCGAAGAGCTCCCTCGCCGGGCACAGGAGGTGCACCGCAGCGCGGATCCGTCGCAGGCCCCGGTAGCGTCGGGCGTCATTCTGGGCCGGGCGTACCAGGTCGGGCAGAGGGCCTGGCGGGGCCAGGCCAGCAAAGCTGCAGAGCGCGGCCATGGTGCGCTCCGGCTCCGCGCAGAGGCGCTCGTAGGTCACCACGAGGAGCCGGTCTCGCAGGTCCCAGATGCGGGACGCGAAATGCTGCCACGCCTCGGCGCGGCGCTCCACCACGTCCTCCTTGGTGAAGCTGACCTTGTGCCAATGTGGGTGAGTGGCGTCCGGGGAGAGGGTGGCCCCTGGGATCTTTGCGGCTGTGGCCTTGGGGCTGCCCCAGCTCCCAAGGGTGTAGACAGGGTCGCGGATCATGGCCACCATGGAGTAGCCGAGCCCCAGCAGGCGCTCGGCCTCGTTCAGGTAGGGGATGTTGCGCTTGGTGGCGACGGTCATCTCCCGGGTGAGGGGCTTTTTCACAACCGCCTTTCGGATGACCATGTCCCCAAGGGTGTCTGTGGTGAGCTCCCCCTGGCTGTCGAACTTGTTCTTCACGGGTCGACCGGTCAGCAGGTCTCTCCGAGCTCTGGCCAGCGCCTCGGGCAGGCGGTCCGGGTCGGTGGGCATCACCTCGTTGAAGCAGACGACGTCGCTGACGGTGTTGAGCAGCACCGACAGCAGGCTGGTGCCGCTGCGGGAGATGCCGCTCACCACGAGGGTGCGGTCCGGTCGGTGGTAGCTGGCCAAGGAGCCCGGGAGAGGGGTCTGTCGGGGTGTGGAGCCTCGGGCTGTCATCGGCCCATCTTACAATGGGGCTCCACTCCCGCAAGATCCGACCGGTCACCGTCTCCATGCGGCTTTCCTTGACTGGCAGGGCGGCGGGGCAGAATACTCCACCACAATGCCTGACGACGCCACATGCGCGGGCTCTTCTCCACCCGGCTCACCCGGCTCACCCGGCTCACCCGGCTTACCCGGCTCACCCGGCTCACCCGGCTCGGCCTGCGGGGCGTTGGAGGCCTGGGCCAGGCGTGGGCTCCTGGCGCTGCTGGTGGGTCTCTTCGCAGGCTACGCCCTCTGGGGGATCGCGGCCCCCCTCGCCTGGGGGCACTACGGGTATCACGCCGGGTTTCACGGCGCCGCCGCGAGAAACCTGGCACGCCACGGGGTGTTCACCCCGACGCCGTACGTGGGGCAGTCTGCGCCGCCAGAGGGCTCGGCCTACCTGCACCACCCCATCATCTGCCCCCAGTACCTGGTGCCCTTCCAGTGGATCTTGGGGGACCACGAGTGGGTGATCCGCCTGGTTCCCGTGCTGTTCACCCTCGCGACGCTCCTGCTTGTAGTGGCTGTGGGGCGCCGCCTCTGGGGACCATGGGGCGGCCTGCTCGCGGGCGCCATCTACGTGCTGTTGCCCCACAACATGGTCTTCTGTCACCTGTACGATCACGAGACCCCCGGCGTGCTGTACTCTCTGGCGGGCGTGGTCGGGCTCCTCTCGTTCATGCAGGCCCCCCGCCCTTGCTCGGCGCTCCTTTGCCTGGTGGGCTTCGGGCTGGCGGGGGTGACCGACTGGCCCCCGTACTTCATCGCCTTTGCCGCCGCCTGGTCGGGGTTCGGCTACCTCCTGGTTGCCAGCTTCGTGCCTCGCAGCCCCTGGAGGGCGCTGGTGTGGCTCGGAGGGGTTGGAGGGGTGGCGGTGGGCACCCGCTGGGCTCTCGTGGCCAAGGTCGGCTGGCCTGGATGGATGGTCTCCACGGCGATCTTCTGCCTGGCCCTGGGCGCCCTCCTGGCGGCCGCGGAGGTGGGCTCCGGCTCCCCGTCGGGAGGCCGTGGCCCCGGCCGATCCTCACCGACTCCGGCGCGGCCGATGCTTTGGCGCTGGGGTCTGCTCGGGGCCATGTGCCTCATGGTGCTTGTCACCTTCTGGTTTCACTTCCGCTACACCCGCTGGGTTGGCATGGGCGCTGACCTGGACCAGGCCTTCAGGATGCGCTCGGGCAGCCCGGACTTTTGGCCCCTGGCGAGCAAGTACTTCACCCTCGTACACCACACCTACACTACCCCGGTGCTCTTGCTCGCTGGCGCCTGGCTGCTGAGCATTCCCCTGCGGCTGGCCCTGGGGCGCCCCATGCTGCGAGCGGCTCTGCCGATGGTGTTTTTCACCGGGCAGCTCTTGCACAACTTCAAGTTTCCCAACGAGGTGGATGTCCACAACTACCGCACCTACTACTTTGTCATTGCCGCATCCTTCGCCGCCATGGATGTTTTGTGGGAGCTCGCGGTGGCCCTTCGCTGGGGATTGGCGCGTCTGCTCCCCGGCCACCGGCCGCGCATGGTGACGATCCTCTCGGCCGGGGCGCTGGCGCCTCTGCTCGTGGGCCTGCTCGGTTGGCAGGCGCGGGAGGCGCTGGTGGTGCTGAGGGAGGGGCGCTCGCGATCGGGCACGCTCTTGTACCGAGCGCCGTACCATCGGGGGCTGAAGCTGGCTCGGTTCTTCGAGGAGGTGCGCAGGCGCACCTCCCAAGGGACCCTCGTGCTCGTGGCTCGGGACCTGGGGCCCAGGTTCGAGGCGCTCTGGTACCTGGACAGGGACTACCTCATGGTCTCCTCGCTCCCGCAGTCTCGGAAGGCGGCGATGGGGATGGCCAGGCGAGCGGAGATCCGCCTGGCTCGCAGGCTCTCCCACGCGAAGGCTGGAGCGGCAGAGAGCGCCTGGACCAGGGTGTGGCGCCGTGGCCGACGGGGGCGATGGCGTCGGCCTCGGGCGCTGCGAGGTCGCCGGAGGGGGTATCGCCTGGTCGGGCCTCCAGGGCAAGCAGGCCTGCGCCTGGCGTTGGCAGGGCGCCACGTGGTAGCGCTGATCTCCGCGCACCTCGGCCGGCGCAGGGAGCCGGTCTTCCGGCGGGTCATCCAGCAGCACCCGGTAGCTCGCATCGGCCCCTACTATCTGGTTGACTACGGGCGGCAGGGCC
>JAJRWW010000355.1 GCA_024276595.1 Myxococcota bacterium | reverse complement strand
TCCGTGGAGCCGTCGCAGTCGTCGTCGAGGTTGTTGCAGGTCTCTGGCGCCGGGGTGTCCGCGGAGCAGGCCTGCCAGCTCCCCGCGGAGCAGGTCTCGATGCCGGTGCACGTGCCAAAGGCGTTGGTTACCTGGCAGGCCTGGGTGAGGCCCTCGTCGGTGGAGCCGTCGCAGTCGTTGTCCTGCCCGTCGCACACCTCCACGCCGGGGGTGGTGGCCCCGGTGCAGCTCCCCCATGCGCCTCCTGAGCAGGCGCGGGTCCCCTCCGCACACAGGCCCTGGCAGACACCGGGCGCCGTGCAGCCCGTGTTGGCGCCATAGCCCAGTGGATAGCAGGTCTGGGTGAGGCCCTCGTCGATGGAGCCGTCGCAGTCGTTGTCCTGCCCGTCGCACACCTCGGTGGAGGGCCCGGAGTCGAACTGGCAGGCTCCCCAGGTGCCCCCGCCGCCTGTGGGGCAGCTATGCGTCCCCGTGGAGCAGGTGCCCTGGCAGGTCCAGGCGCCGCCGGAGAAGACACAGCCGGTGCCGAAGCTGTAGCAGGCCTCTGTGAGCCCATCTGCGATGCCGTCGCAGTCGTTGTCCAGGCCGTCGCAGGTCTCCGGCTGCTGGCCAAGGTATGGATCGCAGGTTTGAGGGACTCCTCCCAGGCAGTTGCTCACGGTGTTTTGGCACTCGCCCAGGCCGCAGGTGGTCTGCCCCAGGTCCTCGTCTATGGAGCCGTCGCAGTCGTTGTCCACCCCGTCGCACAGCTCCGTGGAGGGGGTCACCTCTCCGGCGCAGCTTCCCCAGCTCCCCGCCGTACAGGTCTGGTTGCCACCGTGACAGGGGCCGACCCCGTCGGTGCCCGCGGGCCCGGTGTAGCACGCCTGGGTGAGGCCCTCGTCGATGGAGCCGTCGCAGTCGTCGTCCTGGTTGTTGCAGATCTCTGCGGCCGGTGTGGCCGCCGTGCACCCGGACCAGGCGCCAGCAGAGCAGGTCTCGGTGCCGGTGCACGTGCCGAAGCCGTTGCTCACCTGGCAGGCCTGGGAGAGGCCCTCGTCCACCTGGCCGTCGCAGTTGTCGTCCGCGTTGTTGCAGGTCTCCGCGGCCGGTGTGGCCGCCGTGCACCCGGACCAGGCGCCAGCGGAGCAGGTCTCGGTGCCGGTGCATGTGCCGAAGCCGTTGCTCACCTGGCAGGCCCTGGAGAGGCCCTCGTCGGTGCTTCCATCGCAGTCGTCATCGGCGTTGTTGCAGATCTCTGCAGCGGGATCCTTTGCCCAGCAGACCCAGTTGCCATCCACGTCGCAGGTCTGTAGCCCGTCGCAGGTGCCGTAGGCGTTGGTCTTGGAGCAGGGCTGGGGCGCGATGCCGTCGTTGTTGGTGCCGTTGCAGTTCTGGTCGTTGGAGGCGATGTTCGAGTCGCAGACCTCTGCCACCGGGCCGGTGCCGCTGCACTGGATGGCGCCGGACACGCAAACGGTGACGCCGCTGGTGCAGGCGCCCACATCGCTGCCGCAGACCGAGCCCACGTTCGGGTCCTCGGAGCCCTCGGCCGCGGTGGCGTAGCCGTCGCAGTAGTCGTCGAAGCCGTTGCACAGCTCCGGGCCGTTGCATGTGCACACTCCTCCTTCGTCAACCTCGCCATCGCAGTCGTCGTCCAGCCCGTTGCACACCTCGGCCACGCTCCCTGGGGTCGGGGGAGCCGGCAGGATCTCGCACACCACGTTGGTCGGGTCTGCCGGGTCGCACACGTAGACACCTTCGCCGTAGCAGATGCCCGGCAGGCCGTTGTTGCAGGCCTGGCCCAGAGGGAAGTCCTCATCCACCAGCCCGTCGCAGTCGTCGTCGTCTCCGTTGCACAGCTCCTGGACGATGGACTCGGCGATGATCCCCGCCATGGCCGCCACCAGCTCATCCTCGTCCCAGGCTCCGATGGCCGCGCCGGTGCCGCCAGCGGCGGCGATGTTGTTGGCGTTGGAGAGCCCACCACCTGTGAGCGCAAAGGCGATCACGTAGGTCTTCACATCGTATCTGCACCGTCCCCCGCTGCACCAGGAGTTGGGAGGGCAGTCGGAGCTCACGGAGCACACACCGCTGGCCTGGAGGTCCGGGGTGGAGCGCAGGTTCGATGCCTCCGCCACCCCGTCGCCACCACAGGTCTCGTCTCCGTCGGTGAGCATGATGACCGAGTAGGGGCGGCAGCCACGGTAGGAGTCGCCGCCCAGGTCGTTGGATGAGATCTGGGTGTAGAGGTCGGCCAGGGCGCCTCCAATGGGAGTCAGGCCATTGGCCCGGACCTCGCAGTCGCCCACGTCGGTGCCCGACCAGCAGAGGTCCCCGGTGGCCGGGTCGGTGGCAGTGAAGAACTGCCCCACCGGCTCCTGGTGGTTGACCCACCTGAGGATCCGGTCCTCGTTGTCGTCTGCCAGGGCGACCAGGATGTCGGCGCCACCGCAGGTGCCAGCGTAGTTGATGCAGACCCTGTCAGAGATGCCGATGAGGTCGTGGCTCAACCCCTGGTTCACGCAGGTGGTCACGCACACCGGGCTGCCGTTGATATCGATCTCGTTCTGCAGGCCCACCAGGCCCCCGCAGACGCCGCCGGAGGTCTCTGGCTCGTCAGGGCAGCGACAGATCTGGTTCCAGGAGGTGTCCTGGGTGAAGCGCGACAGACCCCAGCGCACCTCTGGGTAGCCGTTGACCACGGTGCTGATGGCGTTCTTGGCCACGAAGATCCGAGCGTCGCACCCGGGGTCGCCCGGGTGCTCAACAGAGTTGTCGCCGTGGCACTCCACGCCGCCGACCGAGTACATCATGGAGCCGGACGTGTCGAGGTTGATATACAGCGCGGAGCTGATCTGGTCCGCCCGGGCGAGAGGAGCGAGGAGGCCGGTGGCGGCGAGAAGACCGAGACCTACTACCAGTACAGCTCTATGCGATGACATGATCACTCCCTGCCCAGGGGTCGGAGCTCCTGAAGCCCACGACCATCGGATGTTACTTCTGTTGATTGAATCACAGTTGTTTGAAGGAGATCAACAGTCTTTGCAGAGAAACGGGTGTAATCCGGGATACTGTAATCGACCACACAAAACCACAACTGACGGCATCCCCATGGGAATGCCTGCTCACATGGTGGATGCCTGCTCACCTGGTGAAGGCGTACAGGGCTCGGTCAAAGGGGGGGCGGGGACCCGGAGCTGGCGGGGTCTGCCTGCAGTCGGGTCAGTGATCAGAGGCTGGCAGGGTGATGGTCAGGCAGAGGCCTCCACCCTCGCGGGGCTCGGCGCTGATGCTCCCCTGGTGCTCCTCGACTATCTGGCTGGTGATGGCGAGGCCCAGGCCTGTGCCGTCCTCCTTGGTGGTGTAGAAGGGGTCGAAGATCTTTTTCAGCTCCTGCGGCTCCAGGCCGGGCCCCCTGTCAGCCACCGTGATCTCCACGCGATCCTCCTGCTTGCGGGCAGACACCAGGATCTCACCCCCCTCGGGCAGCATCGCGTCCCTGGCGTTGCAGAGCAGGTTCAGCAGGGCCTGGCGCAGCAGGTTCTCGTCGAACACCAGCGGGGGCAGCTCCTCCACCCGCAGGTCAACGGTGACCCGGTCTGCGGCCAGCTCCCCCTCCATGAAGGCCAGGATGTCTCGGAGCAGGGGCTCGAGCTCGGCCAGCTCCATGCGCGGCCTGGGCAGGCGAGCGAACTGCAGGTAGGCCTCGGTGATCTCAGTCAGGCGATCGATCTCCCGCTGGATGGCCTTCAGCAGGGCTCTTGCCTCGGAGACCGCGGGAGACTCGCCAACAGCGGCCAGCTCCTCCTCCAGCATCTCGGTGTTGAGCCCGATGGCCGACAGGGGGTTTCTCACCTCGTGGGGGATCTGGGCGGCGGCGCGGCCCACGGTGGCCAGCCGCTCCGCCTTGGCCGCCAGTCGCTCCGTCTCGATCAGGCGCTCCTCCCTCTCCCGCAGAGCGCTGGCCATGGCGTTGAACTCCTCCGCCAGCTCGCCGATCTCGTCCTTGGCCCGGATGGGGACTCGGTGGTCGTAGTCCCCACGGCCGATGCGGCGGGAGCTCTCCCTGAGCACCCGCAAGGGTCGCAGCGTAAAGTGGGCCATGAGCATCATGGCCACGGCGATTAGCACGGCAAAGAGAGTGAGGGCCACGTAGATGATCAGCGTGCGGGACTCGGTGTTCTCCAGGCTCCTCGCCGTCTGCCTGACCCGGGCGCTCAAGTTGTAGGTCATGCGCCGACGCAGCCTGGTTCGCAGCCGCCTGAGCCGCCGCCGGGCCTGGGTCATTCCGCTCAAGAGCTGCTTCTGGCGCCTGGTGAGCCGATCTCTGTGCCCGGGCTGAGGCCTTGGCAAGGTGGACCTGTCCACGGCAAGCACCTCGGAGAACAGGCGGTCCTCCCTGGCAAAGAGTCGCTCGAGCTCCCTCGTGGAGGCACGCACGTGCTCCAGGAACACCCGGTCCCGGTGGGGCACGTCCAGCCGCAGCCCGCTGGCGGAGATGCGACGCATCTCCGCCAGCCACTTGGTGCGGTATCTCCGCGCCAGGGGCAGAAAGGCAGCCACGGTGCGGTTTCGGGAGCCACCCGACCTGATGAAGTCCTGGAGGTTGCTCCGCAGGCCCACGAGCTGGGTCACCCGGGTGTCCAGGGCCCGGTACACGTCGTTGAGGCGGAGGTACACCTTGTTGAGCAAGCGCAGCTCCTGCTGCACCTGCTGTCCCTTGACTATCTCGAAGATGGACACCGCCGTGAAGGCCGTCAGCACGGCAATGAAGCCCAGAAACACCTTCATGGAGACCGACAAGCGCATGACCTGGCCATTGTCGGGGACGCGGCGAGAATGGGCCAGAAAAATGCAGCGCTCTGCAGGCAGGGCGTTCAAACCCCCTGGCCCGGTGGCTGTCGCCCCTCCGGGGGCTGGTGCCCGCTGTCGCCCCTCCGGGGGCTGGTGCGCACGGAAGCGGGCCTGTGCTATATTCCGATACCTGAGTCGAAAAACGGAGGAGTGCCTTGTTCCAAGAGCCCAAGCCCCCCTTGAGACCGCTGGCTTTGCCGATCATGCTGGCGCTGGCGACCCTCCCGCTGCTCGTGATCCTCCCCATGGGAGGCGAGCTCCTCGCGGCCCCGGCCCCCCCCTCCTCCCGGCTGCCAAGCGTCTACCTGGTGCCGGTGCAGCGGGCGGCGGGGAACGTCTCATCGCTGATCCCCCACCGAATCACCGCGCGGCTGCGGGTGGATCTCGCTGCCCTGCAGGACGTGGAGCTGCTCCCAAAGATAGGGGCGTCCGCCCGGCGCTCTGGCGGTGCCTCCATCTACCTGGCCGGCGCCAAGCCGGAGCCGGACCTCCGCAAGGCGGCCACCAAGGCCCTGGCGGCGGGCCTCGCCGCCTACCGGGCCCGTCGCTGGTCAGAGGCCCAGCGCCACCTGCTGGCGGCCCTCAAGAGCTTCGAGGTGTCGGCGGCCTACCTGGAGGATGGGGACCGGCTGGGCCAGGTGTTCGGCTACCTGGGGCTGGCCTTCCTTCGCCAGGGCAAAAAAGCCCTGGCCGTGGACGCCATCGAGACCGCCTATGCCATCAACCCGACCATCAAGCTGGAGCGCGTGTCCATGCCTCGCCGGCTACGCCGGGTGGTGATCCGCGCCGGCAGGCGGGCTCTGCGCCGGAGGAAGGCGACGGTCACTGTAAAGGTGGAGCCCCCCGGGGCCTGGGTGTTCTTGGACGGGGACGAGAAGGGCAAGGCGCCCTTCGTCATCAGGGATGTGTTGCCCGGGCGCCACTACTTTGCCGCCCGCGCAAAGGGCCGGCATTCCCGATCGGTGGTGCTCAACATCAAGCCGGGGACGCGCCGCACGGTGACCCTCAAGCTGCCCGACTCCACCCCACGGTTCAGAAAGGGCGGGGGGCTGGCCCACGCCTTCCTGGCCGAGATCCAAAAACGCCTCTCTGCCTCGCTGGTGGACAGGCGAATCAAGCCCCTCGCAGCTCAGCTCGCCCGCAGGATCAAGGCGGACTTTTTGCTCCTGGGCAGCGTGAGCCGGGCCAGGCAGGGAGGTTACCTGCTGCGCTCCTACCTCTTTCGGAGGGCGGGTAGCAAGCTGGTGGAGATCGACAGCCACAAGCTGGACGGTGAGCTGCTCACCCTCACCACCACCACCAGCAAGGTGGCCGACCAGACGGCGAGCGCCATCTCCAGCTTCCCTGTCAAGAGGGATATCACGTACGTGTCCATCCCCAGGCTCCGTCCGCGGCGGGGCGGTGACGGGAGCGGCGGGCTGGTGGGGGTGACTCCGGGGGGGGAGCGCAGAGTGTACTCCACCGCCAAGCCCTGGTACCTGCGCTGGGCCTTTTGGGGGACGGTCATCGGTGTGGTGCTGGCTGGCGCCGTGGCCGGTGGCAGCTATGGGCTGTACCGAGCCACCCACCAGGAGTCGAAGGGCTACAAGGTAACGGTGAGCGTGCCATGACGAGGACAAGACACATCCTGCTGCCCCCTGAGATCCTTTCGAGCCCACTCCCGCGAGCGCTCGTGCTGCTGGTGGTGGCCGCGCAGGTCTGCGCATTGCCGGCCGCTGGCTGCGGAGAGCCCACCGACTCGCTGCGTCTCACCGTGGTGAAGGCGGGCACGGACCTGGCGGACAACCCCCTTGCCAACGTGGACACCCTCCAAATTGTGGCAAAGGACGACCAGTACAGGGAGATAGAGACCATCGAGATCAACCCCTTCGACACGGCGCCCTCCTTCTCGACCTTGCTGCCCACCACCGGGCTGGTGCGCTTCGAGGCGCTGGGCCTCGATGGCAGCGCCGTGGTGGCCCGGGGGGGCACCGCCTTCGTGGCCCTGGGCGGAGGCGACCTGGAAGTGGCGCTCTTCATGGGACGGGTCAACACCTTCCACGACACCATCTCTGCTGACCGCTCTCCCTCGGCGCTGCCCTATCCGCTCTCGGGCCACTCCACCACGCGGCTAAAGGACGGCCGGGTGCTCATAGTGGGCGGCGCTGTGGTGGACGCTGGCGGCGGCATAACCGACATCTCCAACAAGGTACTCCTGTTCGATCCCAACACCGGGCTCTTCGAGGAGCTCGGCACCGAGCTGAGGATTCGCCGGGCCTTCCACACGGCCACGCTGCTGAAGGCGGCCGCTCCCGGTGGGCCCCAGCGGGTTCTCATCGCAGGCGGCATATCCCTCATCAGCGGTGAACGACTGGAGTCCACGCGCCTGGCCGAGATCTTAGATCCCGAGTCCATGAGCTTCACAAGCCAGCTCCTGGAGATGCGTGAGGCTCGATACGGGCACACTGCCACGCTCCTCATCTCCGGGGACGTGCTCGTGGCCGGGGGAGCGGTCCTGGCACCCGGGCAGCTCGTGGCCAACCGCCCCGCCCCTGGCGACTTGATGATGGACACGGTGCACGACAACGCGGACCTCTTCCTTTTTGGAGCCACGCCCCAGGCCTTTGCAGCGGAGACAATCCCCATGCGCGAGGCCCGCATGTTCCACGTGGCCGGTCGCGGAGCCGGCAAGCTGGTGGTGCTCGCAGGGGGACAGTCGGCAGTCTCCGTGCACCAGTCCACGGAGCTCTTCTCTCCGGACGGCGGGGGGAGCTTCTCCGACGGCGCGGACCTTGACATCCCCCGCACCCACGCCACCATGACCCGCTTGGGGAGCGACAACCTGCTCATTGTGGGAGGCATCTCACAGCTCGAGACACCCTCCTCTGCCACGGCGAGCGTGGTCCGCTACGTGGTGGACGACGTGGCCCCCGGTGCGCTGGAGATGGTCTCCTCGGGAAGCGAGCTCATCACCGCCCGCTGGCGTCACCACGCTGTGCTCATGTCAGATGGCCAGCGGGTGCTCATCTCCGGCGGCCTGGATTCTGGCGGCTTCACCCTGAGCTCTGCCGAGCTCATCTCCGACGGCTCCCAGACCCAGCTCTTGCCGGCCATGCGGGATGGTCGGGTCTACCACGCCTCCACGCGGCTCCTGTCGGGAGACGTGCTGCTGGTGGGGGGTGTCTCCCTTTCGGCGGGCGGGGGGGCCGTGCCCCTGCTCAACGGCACGATCTATACCCCCGAGCTGGTGGGTGACTGATGGGTAAGGGCGGCAAGGGGCGCCCCATCTCCGTTGTGGTGGTGGATGACGAGCCCAAGATACTGCGCGGACAGCTCAACCTCCTCAAGAGCTTCGAGGAGATCCACGTGGTCGGCCAGGCCACATCGGGCACCGACGCGGTGGAGCGCATTCTGGCCCTGGAGCCGGACGTGGTGCTGCTGGACCTGGGCCTGCCGGGGATCGATGGGATCGAGGTCACCAGGCGAGTCAAGGCCAGGCTGCCCCGCACGGAGCTGCTCATCTTCACCATCTTCGACGACGAGGAGAAGGTCCTGGCGGCAATAGGGGCCGGCGCCTCCGGCTATCTCCTCAAGGGCATGGAGGCCAGGCGCATAGTGCAGGCCATCGAGGAGGTCCACCAGGGCGGCTCGGTGGTCCAGCCCCAGCTCGCTCGACGGCTGCTGCGCCATTTTCAGCGCCTGCCCAGGGCCGAGGCGGAGGGCCCCAGCCTCAGCCCGCGGGAGAGCGAGATCCTGGTGCTCATCTCCAAGGGGCTCTCCAACCCCCAGGTGGCCAGTGCCCTGGGGGTGAGCAGGGCCACCGTGCGCACCCACCTGGAGCACATCTATGCCAAGCTGGACGTGTCCAACCGCACCGAGGCGGTGACAGAGGGCATCAGAAAGGGCCTCATCGACCTGTAGTCTCCCGCGGGCTCGCGCTCAGCGGACAATGTAGACGCGCTTGATCACCACCGGGCGGATGGGTACGTTGGCCTTGCCTCCAACCCGACGGGTCGCCACCTTGCGGATCTTGTCCACAACGTCCATGCCGGAGATAACCCTTGCAAAGACGCAGTAGCCCCAGAGGTTTCCCCGGGGCGCCTTGTGGTCCAGGAAGGTGTTGTTTACGACATTGATGAAGAACTGAGCGGTGGCCGAGTGCGGGTTGGATGTGCGCGCCATGGCCACGGTGCCCCGCAGGTTGGAGAGGCCGTTTGTGGCCTCGTTGGGGATGGGGAGCAGGGTCTTCTTCTTCACCAGGAGCTTGGTCAGACCTCCGCCCTGGATCATGAAGTTGCGGATGACCCGGTGAAAGATTGTTCCGTTATAGAACCCGCTAGCAACGTACTTCAGGAAGTTGGCGGTGGTCCTGGGGGCCTTCTTCAGGTAGAGCTGGATCTGGATCGTGCCCTGGGTGGTAACCAGGGCCACCACAGACCCCTTCTTCTTGCCGTATGCTGTCCTGGGCTTCCGGCCGGCCTCGGCCCTGGAGCCACCCAACAGAAGCGCCAGTGCCAGGCCAACGCCGAGGGTTGCGAGCTTTCTGGATGCCATGACGAGGTTCTCCTTGGACCTAGTACTTGAACCTGTGGAGCTGGCTCCACCTGAACGCCGCCGGCCACTGGGGGGTCTGCACGGGCCGCGGAGCCCTGAGTGTATACCACGCTCCGCCCCCTGGTGCCTTGAGAACGTGCAGGTCCTGGGCGGGCGTATACCCTTCGCCCAGGAGGGCCACGGTGCGCCCGCCCCGGTCTCTGGCGAGGTCCAGGATCACCACCGCGTGCCCCAGGTAGCCGGGCCCAGGTGGCGGCTGCACGAAGAAGTCCCCGGCCGAGACCTGGGTAGCCTTCACCCTGGGCTCGTAGACATTGTGCATGGTGCCGGTCATCATGAACATGAAGGTCAGGTACCGCCGGAAATGCTTGCGGCCCCAGCCGCGCAGGAACCCGCCCTTGAGCACGATGCGTCTCCCCACCCTCCGGGGGCGGAGCCCCCTGGCATACTGAGCCCAGCCAAAGTAGCGTCGCCCTGCGTAGCGGAACCGCACCCGGCTCGCCCTCTTCTTCCACCACAGGTACTCGCCCCGCAGCCGCATTATCGTGTCCATGCACTGCTGCAGGTCTCGCTTCCCCACGTCCAGGTCGATAACCCCCGCGGAGGCGGCCGTGGAGGCTACCAGGAGCTGCCCCGAGTAGCTCCTCACCCCCACCCCCTTCTTCAGCATGGGCAGGTGTCGAAGCCAGTCCCCGTAGGAGCCAGGCTTCACGGCCACCCGGGAGAACCGAGCGGGTGGGGGGAACCGGGAGGCCATCGACTCGTACCCAGCCCGGCGGCGGTGCCAGGGATAGCGCTTGCTCGCCTCTGCCAGGGTGGGGACTGCGCTGGCTTTACCAGCTATCCCAGGCGCCTGGAGAAATGGCGCCAGGAGAAGCGGCCAGAGGCAGATGCTGCGAATATCCAGGTCCATGCTCACCTCCCTGTGACGGGACCATACAGGAGCTTGGACGTGCTCATCCAGCAGAGATTCTACGACGCGGGGCTCGGCAGGGAAGGTCTCCAGGTGCTCCTGCCAAGGGCGAGTGCCCCGGGGGACGGATACCGCAGTCAACTGCGAGCTGCACGACCTAGGGGCGCACGGTGCGTGCCGGCTCCTACTGCGAGCTCTGCTGCTCCTTCATCCTTCTGCAGCTTCGCCCAGAGCCCACGAGACCGATCTGCGGTCCGCCTACCAGGCTGCTCGGTCCCTCGGCGTAGAGCCGGGTGCCGGCGCTGATTCGGTAGCGTCGACCGCGCCATCCTACGTGGCGTCGAAGGGGCGCGAGCAACCACACGCCCAGCACCAGTGTATCCTTGATGGGGGCCAGTAGCGCTGCCCGGCTAAGACCGTCGACGCCGCGAAGGCGCCACCAGCCGATGAGATCACGGGCCCAGACCAAGGCGAGCGCCCAGGCGAAGATCAGGGGCGTCGCGATCCAACGGGGCGACGCTCCGTCAGCGGGCCAGGTGCCTAACCCTTCGACGACCGGCGACAGCAGGGCGTCCAGGGCGAGCCCCAATGCGGCGACTCCTAAGGGGATCCCCAGGATCTCGAAGGGATAGGCGAGAGGCGTGAGTCGCGAGCGCATCAGGCCCCAGCGAAGATGGCGACGCAGAAAGCCGCGGACCGAGGTGCGACCCGTGACGTTTCGGACCGTGGCTGCAGAAAGCCGCACCTCGAAGCCCGCAACCTGAAACATTCGCCCGATCACATAGTCCTCGGCCAGCAGGGTGGCGACGCTCTCCATTCCGCCGAGAGACTCCAGGATCGAGCGGCGAAAGAGCATCGACTTCCCCACGCAGAACGTGCGACCGATGAGCCGGGAGCCCGCCACGCCAGCGGCCACCGTGCCGTTTAAGTGCAGGCAGTCAAGGGTCGCGCCAAGGCGGTGATCGCCCACGCCTGCGATAAGATGAGTCACCAAGCCGACCGGCCGCCGGCCGGAGCGATCCTCGAGCTGAGCGACGCTCTCGGCCAGATAGTCCGGAGACACCGAGACGCCCGAGTCGCTCACCAGGACGTGATCGAAACGGGCGTGCTCCATGAGGCGGCGCAGGTTCGAAACCTTGGGGTTCAGGCCCTGGCCGCCGTGGTGGCGCACGACGCGGGCCGCGACACCGGGATACTCGCGACAAAGCCTCTCGACGATGGCGATGGCGGGATCCGTCACGCCGGCCTCGCACTCGATCCCAAACAGCAGCTCGAAGTGGTCGTAGCTCTGCTCGAAGAAGGTCCGCAGGTTCTGCTCGAGCCCTGGATCCGCGCCGCGCAGGGGCTTCAGGACAGTCACCGGCGGGGGGGGCGACTCGGCCGAAAGCCGGCGCGCCCGCCCTCGCCGGCCGCTTCGAAGCAGGGCGACACAAGATGCGAGCGTGAGCACGGACGCGATGGACATCAAGACCATGGCGATCATCGGAGCACCTCCTCGACGGCGCCGACCGGTGACCGGTCATCTGGTCTCCGGGGGGCAAAGATCAGGCGCCAAAGTGGGTAGCTGAGGCCGAGATAGACCAGCCCCTCGACCAGCAGACGCGCGGGCAAGTAGGGCAGCGCAGTCGCGCTGACGAGCACATGAAAGATGGCGGCGTTGAGGCCCAAGGCGAGCAGCTCGACCAGCGCGAAGCGGCTGCCCTGGGCCACAAGTCGCGCGGAGTAGTCCCGGAAGGCGAAGTACTTGTTGCCGACGAACTGAACCCCGAGGCCAAAAAGGAGCGCCGGGATGTTGGCGACCTGGGGCGAAAGCCCCAGGCCGGCGACGAGCCCCCAAAGAGCGGTGAGGTCCACTGCGGTCGCGACCAGACCGACCAAGAGGCTGCGCGGGAGCGTTCCGGCTTTCTGGGTCAATGTGCAGCGCATGGAGACCTCCGCGATTGGTCGGACCAATACGATGCGAGCTCTGTGCCAACCGGCAAGAAGGCCTGATTATCGCTGCTTGGCGGACTGGCCGCGTCGCAAAGGTGTCGATAACTGCCACCCGGTGGACGCGCTGCGTCGGCGCGTGGGCTCCGCGCCCTGTTGATCCTCCGCGTCCCGTCCCGCCTATCCCTTCCCATCTCGTCCCCTCCCGTCCCGTCCCGTCTCGCCCCGCTTCGCCCCGTGCTCGCGTCCCCTTCGTGCTCGCTGTCTCGCCCTGGCGCCAGAGCTCGATCGCGGTGGCTCCTGGGACCTCTGGAGTTTGCCAGAGCGCGCCAAATGGTGTAGGTGTCTGGGCCATGAAAGCAGTCATCCTAGCGGCGGGCGTTGGCAGCCGCCTCAGGCCGCTCACCGACACCACGCCCAAGGGTCTGGTCCCGGTGGCGGGCAAGCCAATGATGGAGTACGCCCTGGACGCCTTCGGCGCGGCGGGCATCCAGGAGGTGGTCGTGGTCACGGGGCACTTGGATGGGCAGGTGCGGCGTTTTTGTGACCGGAGCCCGGTGGCATGCACGGTGGTCCACAACGAGCGCTACGACACGGCCAACAACTACTTCTCGCTGCTGGTGGCCCAGGACGCGCTCGGCGGGGAGGCGTTCGTCAAGGTGGACTCGGATCTGGTGTTTCTTCCCCCGGTTCTGGACCGCGTGTTGGCGGCAGAGGGAGACCTCTGCATCGCCACCGACAGGGGGGTCAGCCTGGGCGACGAGGAGATGAAGATTCGCCTGGACGGCTCCGGACGGATAACCGGCGTGTCCAAGCTCCTGGACCCGGCCGTGTGCGCCGGGGAGTCCATCGGCATGGAGCTCGTCAGCGCCGAGGTCTTCCCGGCTCTTTTCGACGAGCTGCGAGCAATGGATGCCGAGGGGTTCGTGGACGGCTACTACGAGGACGCATACCACCGCCTCGCCGAGAGGGGCCAGGCCGACATCAGACCCGTGGATGTGGCCGGGCTCCCCTGGTCAGAGATCGACGACGCCAGGGACCTCGAGGCCGCCGAGGCGCTTTTTGGGGGCTGAGGACGTTGCCCGCCATGGGGGCCACTGAACGCCGCCGAGAGGGGGTCGTCGCCAGGGTCGCCCTGGCGCCGTCGGAGGGGGGCCATGTGACCCCGGCAACGCCGGTGGCCGGGCTGCCGCTCTTGGTGCGCCTGGCACGCCAGCTCCAGGGGCTGGGCGCGACCAGGCTCTTGCTGCTGGGGGTCGAGGAGCTGAAGACCTGGAGAGATCTGCTGGCTTCCCATGGGGTGGACCTGGAGCTGGAGGGGGCCTCGGAGGGCGCGCCCGGGGCGAAGGCTGCTGCGCTGGAAGCCACGGCAGTATACGACAGCGCCGACCTGGAGAGGTTTCTGTCGGGCACATGCGCGGCGATCACCCCTCGGGTCCGGGTCTCCGACCCACAGGGTGTCGCCGAGGCGGAGGCGTGGCTCTGGGCCTCCATTCGAAAGTCCATGAGCCATGACGGTCCGGTGGCCTACTACCTGGCCCGCCCCGTGTCCGGTCGCCTCAGTCGGCTGCTGCTGCCCACCGGGATCTCTCCCAACGCGGTGACCCTCATGGGCCTGGCGGTGGGGCTAGCCAGCGGAGCGGTGGCCGCAGTTGGGGGCTATGGCCCGGTGCTTTGCGCCACCGGCCTGTTTTACCTGGGCATGGTGCTCGACTGCGTGGACGGCGACCTGGCCAGGATCAAGCTGGCCACATCCAGGGTTGGTCAGTGGCTGGACACTGTTACAGACGACCTGTCGGTGGTGGCCTTGACGGTCGGTCGCGGGGTGGGCCTGTGGCGCCAGTGGGGCGAGAGCCTCTACCTCGCGGCTGGCCTCGGGGGCGCGGCCCTGGTGGTGCTGGGCCAGGCGATGATCTACCTGGTTCTCGTCAGGAGCGGTGGGCCCATGGACACCGCCAGGTACCCCTGGTTCTTCTCCAGCGGAGCCGGTCTCGCCCAGGAGGGGGAGCGCTCGGTGCTGGGCTACCTCTCGTTCCTTTTTCGCCGCGACTGTCTCACCCTGGTCTTCGTGCTGCTGGCTCTGGCCGGCCAGGGGCGCGTCATCCTCTCGCTGCTGGTCGGCGGGGGGGCGGTGTACTTCGTGCTTCTGCTGGTCGATCGTACGACAAAGGCGTTGGGGCTTTTTGGGGGTGATCCATGAGCCACCTCTGGGCGATCCTCCTTGGCGTCGCGGCCATGGCCGCGGGCGCCGCCCTCGGGGCATGTGGAGACAGGCGTGCTCCCTCCCGGGGACCGGCGCTCCGTGACGCGGCCCCTCCCCCCAGGCCACCGCTCTCGCTCGCCGCGCCCAGGGCTGTCCCCTCCACCTCTGCCCAGCGAGCTTACGACACGGGGCACCGCGTGGCCCTGCTGGAGATCCTTGGCGACCTGAGGAGGCTCTATGAGCGCAGCCTGGCGCTCCAGGCGCGCGGCCTCCGCAGCACCGCCGCCGTGTCCCGCTGGCCCCGGGACCGGGAGATC
>JAJRWW010000354.1 GCA_024276595.1 Myxococcota bacterium | reverse complement strand
CAGGG
Source organism: Myxococcota bacterium (assembly GCA_024276595.1). Classification (GTDB taxonomy): domain Bacteria; phylum Myxococcota_A; class Polyangia; order HGW-17; family JAJRWW01; genus JAJRWW01. Next base: position 12,717 of record JAJRWW010000354.1, on the reverse strand, counting down.
GACGGGGGCGCAGACGGCGGGGGAGACGCTTCGCCTCCGGACGGCTGGGTGTGGCCCGACTCCGGGCCCACGCCGGACGCCCAGGTGGCCGTCTGCGGAAACGACCACCAGGAGGCTGGCGAGGTCTGCGACGACGGAAACCTCCTGTCAGGGGATGGCTGCAACTCCACCTGCACTCTCATCGACACCTGGGACTACGTGGCCACCTTCTTCACCGACGGCGACCAGGCGGAGCCCGCCCTGGCCTGCGACGCCAGCCGGGTGGTCGCCGTGTTCTCGACCTGGACCGCGGGAGATGCCTCGGGCGCCAGCGTGCAGGCGCGCCTCTTCGGCACGGACGGCATCCCGGTGGAGACCTTCCAGGGCAACGACTGGGAGCTCACGGTCAACACCGAGACAGCCCACCACCAGGCCGAGCCGCGAGCTGCGCTCAGGTCCGACGGCTCCTCGGTGGTCGTGTGGTCGGACGCCAGCGATGCCACCGGGGCCGGGCCGGACGTGCGGGGACGCATCCTCGCCGCGAACGGCGAGGGACAGGGGCCCGACTTCCTGCTCACCTCCGACCCCGCCGGCGACCAGGCCACCCCGGCCGTCGCAGTGGAGCCCGGAGGGGGCTTTTTCGCGGTGTGGGTGGACAACAACCCTGCCGGCCCGGACACCTCCGGCTACGGCATCAAGGGGCGCCTGTTCGACCAGTACGGAGCCCCTCGAGTCAACGCTCAGACAGGAGACGACGGCCAGTTCCAGATCAACCAGATCCACTCCTCCACCCAGTCGCAGGTGGACGTTGCCTTCCTGGGGGACCGCTACCTGGTCGTGTGGGCCGACTCCAGCGGCCAGCTCGACGGGGACTCTCTGGGGGTTGCGGGTGCCCTGGTCAGCCCGGAGGGAGACCTCCTCGGGCCCGGCGGCGACTTTGCAATAAACACAACCACCACCGGGATCCAGGCTTCCCCCCGCGTGGCCTGGCAGCCTTCACAGGGAGCGGTGGTGGTATGGACCGACGAGAGCCTCTCCGTCGATCCCTTCCACTACGGCGTGCGGGGACGGCTCCTGGACTCGGATGGCGCTGGCCGAGCAAACGGCGTCACCCTGGACGACGGCGACTTTCAGATCAACACCACCTTGGCCGCCGGCCAGCAGCTCCCCGCGGTGGCGACCCTGGCGGACGGGTCCTTCCTGGTCCTGTGGCAGGACTGGTCCACCCAGGACGGCGCGGGCGCCTCCATAAGGGGCCGGCTGTTTGGGCTCTCGGCCACGCCGGTGGCCACCGACCTCTCTCCAACCGGGGATGACTTCCAGGTCAACACCAGCTTCTGGGGCGGCCAGCTTTCTCCCACCGTCTGTGGGGCCGGGGGCTGGTTCTTGGCCATGTGGGAGGACGAGAGCCAGCAGGCCCCCGACACCTCTGGCAAGGCGGTGCGCTACCGGTTGCTCCCCGCGGCCCCGTGACGTCCGGCCCAATGGCCCACGGATCCACCACCAGGCAGCATCCCTCAGCGCCTCGCGGTCGTGAGGTCGAGCTCAAGCTCTCGCTCACCGCGAGCCAGTACGAACGCCTCCTCCGCTCACTCCCCGGGCTGACCCATGAGCTGACCCAGCGCAACCTGTTTCTGGACACGGCCGAAGGTGAGCTCTCTGCCCGCCGCTGGGGCTTGCGGCTACGCCGGGAGGAGCGGGAGGCAGAGCTCCTGCAAACGCTGGTGACCCTCAAGGGGCCGGCCAGCCACCTGGCCGAAGCCGTCTCCCGGGTGGAGGTGGAGACCCCGGCACCGCCCACCCTCTGGAGCCAGGCCGAGGACGGCCGGATCCCCCTTGCGGCGGTCCCCGGTGCACCGGGCAGGCTCCTTGGTGAGATGCTGGCGCCGGAGGTCCTGCTCCAGCCCCTGGTGCAGTTTGACAACCTGCGCACGACCTTCTCGCTGCTCCTGGCAGGGGCTCCGCTGGAGCTGGAGCTGGACCGCACCTTCTTTTCGACCGGGGAGGTGGAGCACGAGCTGGAGCTGGAGATCCATCCCTCCGCACAGGCCTCTCGCGCCGAGACATCCCTGGCTGTGCGCGCCATCGCCACCCAGCTCAGGAGCCTATTGACCAGCCTGGGGGTGGACGCACGGCCCTCTGTCGGGGGCAAGCTCTCCCGGGCGCTGCACCACGCCAGGCGCCGCTGAGATCGGCCTCCAGCGCCCCTGCTGGGGCCAGTTGCCCGAAGGCCCATCACCCACCCTCCTCGAGCCAGCCTCGCTGGCGGCGGGGACACCATCAGCCAAACTGGTCGTTGCCGCACTGGTGGCAAAACAGGGCCTCCGGGTCCACGCGGCTGCCACACCTGGGACAGGTGCTGTCGTGCGTGCGTTGGCGAAGGACCTGCTGTGGCCGGCGGGCCGGGGCCCGGTCTGAGGCCGGGTGCGCGCCCGTTGTGACACGGCTCACCCCGAAGGCCAGCCGAGGACGACGGGGGCCATGGCCGCGTCGCTGGGCAAAGATCCCCACCAGGGTGAGCAGCAGCGCAACCCCTAGCTGCCAGGAGGAGAGGCTCCCCACCATCCCCAACACCCAGCCAGCGGAGATGCTGCCCGGCGGCTCCACCTTGCCCATCATGAGGGCCATCCCCACGGCCACCAAGAGCCCACCGACCAGAGCGGTCACCACCACCACCAGCAGACGCTGGGCCAGGAGAGTGAGCAGACCACCAACGGCGAACAGGACCGCAAGAACGGTCGCCGAGGGGACGCCGCCCAAGACGCCCCCGGCCACCGCAGCAAGCGCCGCTGTGGCCACGCCACCGACGATGAAGACACCGGCGTGGTAGATGCCCGCCGCAAGCCAGGCCAACAGGAGCCCCAGCCCGACCACCAAGAGAAAGCGCAGCGCCCCCTCCAGTCGCAGCTCGGTCGCCAGGGCAGCCCCCAGCCAGACCCCGAGCACCAGCCCTCCTGTGGCCAAAAAGGCGCGAAAGACCCGGTAGCCTGCGAGGCAGACGACCAGGCCCAGGAGGGCCGCCAGGCCACCAGCCACTTCCATGAGCTGAGAGGACATGCTGCCGAATTGTGGCCACCCGGGCCATCTGTGTCAATTCCACGCGAGCTCCAGCCAGGACACGAGCCGCCCGCTCGTCTTGCCTTGCCGAAAATGGAAGCTATGTCTTGTGGTGCAAAGAAGATACATTCGGCCCAGCTTGCGGCAATGAGTCGGGTACCATGAACTTCCCCAAGCGCCAACAATGATGAAGCACGAACCCAGCCCTGGCCCGCTGTTGGGGCAGCCCCCCAAGAGCCCTCCCTTGGATCCGCCCCTTTCCGCGGCCAAGAGCCCCGACCCATCGGTGGACCACCCGGCCGACCAGTCCTTTGCCAAGGACCCTGAGGCCATGAGATCATACATGGTCCGCAACCTGGCTCTCCTGGTGGTGGGAGTCGTGGCCCTGGTGACCCTGGCGTACGTCGCCCAGCGCTATCTGGGTCACAACCTGGAGGCCGCCAGCCGCTGGCTCACCAACTCGGCGGGCTACCCGGGGGTGTTCCTCTCCATCTGGCTCATCGACACCTTCACCCTCCCCATCTCGCCGGACGTGATCCTGGCGTTCGTGGCGCACCGGGGCTCCTCGCTCAACGCCCCGGCCGCCCTGGTTGTGATCTGCATCGCCTCCATCGCCGCGGGCAACACCGGCTACCACCTGGCCAAGCGCATCGGCCACTGGGGGGTGTTCCAGCGGAGGTTGGCCAGGAGCTATGACAGGGGCCGCCTCCTCTTCCAGCGCTTTGGCGTCTGGACGGTGGTCATCGCGGGCCTGACCCCTCTCCCCTTCTCCATCGTCTGCTGGCTCGCAGGGCTGTACGACATGAAGCCCTCCACCTTCTTCTGGGCCACTCTGAGCCGCATCCCGCGCTTCGTGGGCTGGTTTTACCTGTTGAGGCTGGGCTTCTCGCTGTGACCCCTCCCGCCTCTGCGGGAGATCCCCCGGGTCGCCTCAGCCGCCAGCCCCGCCTCCTGCGCCCAAGAATCAGCTTGAGCCCCTCACCATCAGTCTGCTAAAGATAGCCTCGCCTCCTGGTGGAGAGACGGGCCCCTGCCGGCTGCCGAAGCTGGCCCCACCCAACCCTGCTATCTTCTGGAGAACAGCATGGACGACACCCCCGCGACACCCCACAAGACCCTCAAGGACTCCAAGCTCATGCGCTGGACCATGCTGGTGCTGGTGAGCTTTCTGTTCTTCGCCACCTACTGGTTCCAGGACGTGTTCTCCCCCCTCAAGGGGCTCATGCAGACGGAGCTGGGCATCGACTCGGCCGACTTCGGGATCGTTGTCAGCGCCACCACCTGGGCCAACTGCCTGGGCATGATCCTCGCCGGCGGCATCATCCTGGACAAGTGGGGCATCCGCATCTCGGCGATCATCTTTGGAGCCCTCGTCACCCTCGGGGGGATAATGTCTACCCTCGGCGCGAGTGACGTCATCTCCAGCGACCCGGGCACCAAGCTCATCCTCATGGCCGCGGGCCGCATTGTGTTCGGCGTGGGTCTGGAGATCACCTGCGTCATCGTCTCACGAGTGGTGGTCAAGTGGTTCAAGGGGCACGAGCTGGCCCTCGCCATGGCCATCAACGTGGGCTTCGGGCGGCTGGGCTCCTTCTTCGCGGTCTCCTTCTCGCTGGACCTGGCCGGCGGCAAGGTCATGCCCGCTCTGGGCACCGCCGCGGCGCTCATCGGCGCGGCCTTCATCCTGCTCCTGGTCTACCTGGTCTTCGACAGGAAGCTGGACCAACAGCAGGCGGCGGCCGATGATGGAGGGGACGAGGAGAAGTTCAAGCTCTCCGACTTCCTCAGCCTGCTGCGAAACCCGGCCTTCCTGTGGATCTCCGCGCTGTGCGTGGCCTACTACTCGGCGGTGTTCCCCTTCATCAGCGCCTATGGTCCGTCGATCCTCCACGCCAACTTCGGCTTCGACATGGCCCTCCCCAAGGGGTTTGCCTCCATGTCCCTTGGGGACCAGGTGACCGCGTACCTCACCAATGGCCCCAAGATCGCCGGGCTGATCCCCCTTGGATCGATCATCTTCACCCCCATCTTCGGCTCCCTCATCGACCGCAAGGGGCGCGCCGCGTCCATGATGATCCTGGGGTCGATCCTGCTCATCTTCTCCCACGTAACCCTGGCCTTCATCCACGTGCAGGCCCTGGCCTACGCGGCGCTCTTTTGCCTTGGGGTCGCCTTCTCCCTGGTCCCCGCGGCCATGTGGCCCTCGGTGGCCAAGATCGTCGAGGAGAACCGCCTGGGCACCGCGTACGCCACCATGTTCACCATTCAGAACTGGGGCCTGGCCGTGTTCTTCTACCTGCCGGGGCACATCCTCAAGGCCACGGACAAGAACTACACCGTGGCGGTTGCCCCCTTCGTGGTGCTCGGTGTCATCTCCATCTGGCTGGCGCTGAAGCTCAGGAGCGCGGACAAGAGAGCCGACCTGGGCCTGGATCGGCCCTTCGCCAGCTAGGAGCCAAGCAGGTATCTGTGACAGACCAGGCTCCGCGAGCCTGGAGGGGAGGATCACATGGTCAAGGCCATGATGGCCTTGCACGTGTGCAGGCGGTTCTCCGCCTCGTCGTACACGATGGACTGCGGGCCGTCGATGACCGCGTCGGTGACCTCGTTGCCTCGGTCCGCCGGGAGGCAGTGCATGTACACTGCATCCTTGTCCGCGAGGCCCATGCGCCGCTCGTCGCAGATCCAGTCAGTGTACTTCTTCGACAGCTCCAAAGACTCCTCCGGCTTTTCGAAAAGTGGGAGCGCCCCCCAGCTCTTGGGGTAGACCACGTGAGCCCCTTCGAAGGCCGCGTCCATGTCGTCGGTCACCTCGAACCTAGTGCCCGCCTCCTCGGCGTTCCTCCGGGCGATCTCGAGCTGGTCCTCCATGACCTCGAACTCTGGTGGCCGCGCGAGGGTCACGTCCATGCCAAAACGCGTCATGAGCGTGATGAGCCCCTGGGGGACCGACACGGGCTTGGCGTAGGAGGGGGCGTAGGCCCAGGAGACGGCAATCTTGCGCCCGCGAAGATCGTCGCCGAAACGCTCCCTGATGGTCATCAGGTCGGCCAGGGTCTGACAGGGATGGTCCACGTCGCACTGCATGTTGATGACCGGCTTGTTGGCGTGCTCGGCCACCTCCCGCATGTACGAGTTGCCCTCGCCAGGGAACAGGTCGTGGCGGATGGCGATGGCGTGGCCGTAGCTCGACAGGATGATGCCGGTGTCCTTGGCGCTCTCCCCGTGGGCGATCTGCGACGTCTGGATGTCCACGAAGTGGCCGTGACCGCCAAGCTGCGTGATCCCTGCCTCGAAGGAGTTGCGGGTCCGGGTGGACTTGTCGAAGAACATCAAGAAGATGGTCTTGTCCTGGAGATGGCGGTGGGGCTCCCCGGCGCGGAACTGGCGCTTGAGCTGGACAGATGTCTCCAGCAGCAGCTCCAGCTCCTGGCGAGAGAGCTCCTGGGTGGTGATGTAGTCTCTTCCGCGAAGGGTGTCGTCAAGCATCTTCTCCTCCTCCTACTGCTTCGCATAGATGCTCGGGAAGGCCGCGTAGAAGCACATGGCGGACTCGAGGTGTCGGATGGGGATCTGGTCCTCGGGGCTGTGCGCGAAGCGCTCGTTGGCCGGCCCGAAGCCAACTGTTGGAATATTGAACATCCCGGCGGTGGCCACTCCATTGGTGGAGAAGACCCAGCGCCCGATGTCGGGCGCCCTGCCAAAGACGCCTTCGTAAGCCGCCGCCCCGGCGCGCACGGCCGGGTGGTCCTCGGCAAAGGCCCAGGAGGGATAGACCTTGCGCGTTGGGTAACGCAGCCCGGTGTGGGTGGGGGTGTCGTACTCCAGCACCCGCACCTGGGCCGCGGCAGCGACGACCCCATCCAGGGCCTGGATCTCCGCGACCGCTGACTGCTCGGTCTCGCCAAAGGTCAGGCGCCTGTCCAGGTGGATGGTGCAGGAGTCGGCCACGGCACACAGGGAGGGGGAGGTGGACCGAATCTCGCTGATGGTCACCGACCCCTGCCCCAGGAACGGGTCTGTGGCCAGACGCGGACCGAGCTCCTCTACTCCGGCCACGATGGGGGCCATCTTGTACACGGCGTTCACCCCGCGCTCCGGAGCCGAGCCGTGACAGGAGATCCCCTTGGTCTCCACCTCCAGCTCCATGCGGCCCCTGTGCCCGCGGTAGAGCTGAAGGTTCGTGGGCTCGGTTATCACCACGACCTCCGGGGCGAGGACCCTCTCCCGCAGAATGTACTGCCACGCCAGGCCATCACAGTCCTCCTCCTGCACGCTCCCCACCATCCATACGGAGAAGTCGCCGGTCAGCTCCAGCTCCCTGAGCAGCTTTCCGGCATAGACCATGGCGGCCATCCCGCCCTTTTGGTCCGAGGCGCCGCGCCCGTAGAGGATGCCGTCCTTCTCCAGGGGCTCCCAGGGGTCTCGGTCCCAGAGGGAGAGATCCCCCGCGTCCACGGTGTCCACGTGGGCATCCATGGCGATGACCCGGGGCCCGGACCCCACGCGGCCCAACACGTTGCCAAAGCCGTCGACCTTGACCTCGTCGAACCCAACCCGCTCCATCTCTGCTCGGATCCGGTCAACCACGGCCCCCTCGCCGCCGCTGAGGCTCTTGGTGGCGATGAGGTCGGCCAGGAAGTCGCGGCAGCCGCTCAGATCTCGCGCCGCCGCCTGCTTGATTGCGTCGAACATGGCCCTCTCCTGGTCCAGGGGCCCTCACTGGGCCCTTCGTTGCTGAGGAGACCAGCCAGTCTGAGCGCCAACACCTTGGTTGTCAATGGGAAGCGGCGGCAGGCCTGCGCTTTTTTCTTGCCGCGGGCGACACGCCCTTCGAAGGGGCCCCAGCAGGGGCTCTCACACCCCGTGCGGCCGCACGCTTTCGCCGCCGCAGGAGCACCAGGTGCCACTGCCGCTTGCAATCGACGTAGCCGTAGCGGAAGGGAAGCGTGCGGCTCTTGGGCCTGCGAAAGAGCATCCGCCAGCCGATGGCAGAGGCGTGCATGCGCTTGCTGGTGAGGCAGTCGAAGCGGCCATAGACCTCGGGGCGCCAGCCGTTTTTCTCGAGCCACATGGGATAGGGGGCAGACACGTCGGAGATGCCCCACACAGCGCGAGCGAAGATGGCCCGGCGAATGGCAGAGAAGCCGTTGTCCCAAAGCAGGTAGGATGCGGCCTTGAGCATGAGGGCGTGGGGGCCCAGGCGCTCGATGAGCTTGAGGATCCCCGGCCGCCGGGCCAGCCCCGAGTTGTGGAGGTTCGCCGCAACGTGGATGACCGAGCGGTCCCGGGTGTCCCCGGGTAGGCGGAAGCGCAGCTCCACGTTGGAGAACCGCCTGGAGAAGCGAGGGGCCTTCCACCTGGGAGCCTGGGGCCTGGCCAGAGGCCCCGAGAGGGCCAGCTCCTCGCGGCGGTAGCGGACCACCCTACCCCCGTCGGCTATCTTCACATAGCTGAGGCCAGTGATCTTTGCGCCGTGTACCCGCAGCGCCACCAGCAGCAGCGGCAGGACGCCGGGGAGGCCCGCCCGCTCCTGCTTCTGCAGGTCCACGCTGAAGCTCTCGCCCGCGTTGAGCAGGCTGCGCGCCATCCACACCAGCCTCCACCGGGCCTGCAGCTCCATGGATGGGGAGAGGGCGGAGATGGCGGTGACAGGCCCCGCGTGCTCCAAGGAGAAGTGCAGAAACTGCCTCTGCCGCGGGAACATGGACAGGGCGCTTATGAGGTCCCCTCCGCTGAAGGGATACAGCAGCGCCGGGGGGAGCCCCCTGGGCCTGCGCACCGCCAACCACGAGCGCATGGGGCGCAGGAAGCTGGTGCGGTAGGCCGCGATGGCCTCCCCGAGGCTCTTGCAGGGGCCGTCGGGCGCGCGGCCCGTACAGGCAATCCGGGCCAGAAGGTGACGCGCCTCCGAGGCCATGTCGGCCGCCCTGGGCACCGGTCCCAGCAGGAGCGCTGAAGCTCTGGCGACCGGGCGCCCCCCACCGAGACGCGGCTGGCTGGTCCCATGGTGGCGAGCCATCCCCGCCGCCGCGGCGTCTCGCTTACCGGCTCCAGGGCGAGAGGAGACGGGCGCGCTGCCGCCCCCCCCTGAGCCGACGACCGTGGGAGATCCCGATCTGTGACCCTCAGAGCGCCTGCTGCTGCCCCCGTCACAGCCAGCGCCAGGCGCCCCCACGAACAACAAGACAATCCCGAAAGCAATGGACGTGCGCATCATCACAAGGGCTTCGTATCGCACCTTGCCCCCCGCAGGCAAGACAATCCGAGGTCCAAAAACACCCGCGGAGTGGATCTGGCCGAGCGGATCCTCCCGATCGTTCGGTCGGTTTTTTTCCTTCGAATAGAGCTCCCCTTGCGATATAGGTAAGATCAACCGGAGGAGCTTGCGATGCGAAAGATAATAGCAGTGGGGATCATGGCGTTCTTGGGGCTGGCCTTCACCACGGCCTGCGGGCCCGTTGGAGGCGGCGACGACACCAACCAAAACAACTACCGACCTCCCGACGGCGCCGTGAACACGGACTGCGAGCCCTTTGCCGACGACGACAACGACACCATCAGCAACCACGACGAGGGCTGCGAGTTCAATAGAGACACGGACGGCGACGGGGTCTTCGACTACGTGGACCAAGACAGCGACAACGACGGCATCCCCGACCGCATCGAGGCCGGGGACCAGAACCCTCAGACGCCGCCCAAGGACACCGACGGCGACGGGATCCCCGACGCCCTGGATCAGGACAGCGACAACGACGGTGTGCCCGACAAGGACGAGGACCGCAACGGCGACGGGATGCTCGGCTCCTGCCAGACCCCCTGCGACTCCTCCAACCCCTGCGCGGACCCCTCTGACTACTGCTCCCCCACCGCCGGGGTCTGCGTGAACATCACCTGCCTGGATGGAGAGACCGACCCCGGCTCCTCGGACACCGATGGCGACGGGACGACGGACGGAGACGAGCCCACCTTCATCTGCAACCAGCGCTCCGAGTCCAACCCCAACGGCCGCAAGCCCATCCGCCGGGAGGCACATTCCTCCGGGCACTTCCAGGTGGCCCTGGAGGAGAACGCCATCTGGCTGGAGACCGATCCCAACGACAGGATCTCCAGCGAGGGGGCCGGCTCCTTCGACCTGGTGGATCCAGACCACGAGATCTCTGGCTTCGCGGTGGCTCGACCCGCCACGGCCGCGGACGCGGCCACCGAGGCCCAGACGGTGATCCAGCAGATGAACACCATGGCGGGAGCCAGCTCCACGCCGCTCACCAGCGGCTCTGCCACCATCAGCCACGACGGCTACGACACCGTCGTGAGCGCGGTCATCCGCACCTCGGTCCCATCCTCCACCTCAATCGCCGGGCTGAGAAACCAGATCATCGCCGCGCTCCTGGGGCGCACCATCTCGGACTTCTCCACCCTCTCGCAGAACAACAGCGGGGTCACGGACACGGAGTTCATTGTGAGCTTCGCCGTGCAGGTGCGCGCAGCCAGCCAGACCATCATCGTGGGCGCCGTGGCCCGCTCCACCCAGTACAGCTCCGGGGCCCACGTGGGCTACCACGTGGACGACATGGCCAACGGCACCAGCCTGGCCGAGGCGTCCGCCGACACTGAGATCGAGTGCGAGACCTACTTCGTGGAGACGTCTCCGGTGGCGGACATCGTCTGGGTGGTGGACGACTCGGGCTCCATGGACGACGACCAGCAGCGAGTCGCCGACGCTGGCGCCACCTTCCTCAACATCGCCAACCAGTCGGGCCTGGACTGGCGCATGTGCGTTGTGGACATGACCGAGGGCAACCCCGGCGACTGCTGCACCAGGCTCAACCAGACCGACGACACGTGGCTTAGCCCCGCGCAGTCGAACGACTTCTTGGACTGCATCACCGACCCGGCGGGTGACAACCCGGCGGACGGTGGCTACGAGTTCGGCTTCACCCAGATGGAGGACGCCATCAACCAGCACCTGCCTCGCAACGCGGGCGACCCCACCAAGATCCGCCCAGAGGCCAAGCTCGTGGTCATCTTCATCTCGGACGAGCCGGCCCAGGAGTTCAAAAACGACTGCGGAATCTCCGAGTCCGGTGGCAACTGGAACGCTGGCTGCGACACCTTGGTCACCCAGTACGTCGGCTTCCTCAACCAGAGCGAGGTGGACGCCACTCCCCATGGGATCCTGGTCCCGGGCTCCACCCCCAACTGCTCGGACCTCGGGGGATGGAGCCGCGGCTACGAGGAGGTGATAAACCAGCTCGGAGGCCAGATCGGCTCCATCTGCCAGACCGACCTGACGGCGACCATGTCGCTCATCATCCAGGACATCGTCGGCTCGGCGTCACCGGTGGTGCTCGCGCACACCCCCATTAGCGTGAGCCTGGCGGTTGCAAAGGAGGACAAGACGACCACCCCATCCACCTACCTGGCCCTGCCTCGCTCCCGGGTGGAGGGCTTCGACTATCGGGCCTCATCCAACACAATCGTGTTCTTGCAGCAGGACTTCTCGGACCCGCCCTACGAGGTGGTAGTGTCCTACCTGCGGTGGGTCACCGGCGTGGCCCCCCCCGACTGATTCGACCTACTGGCAGGGGAGGCAGGTGGGGGCCACGTGCATGATGGTGCACGCGTTCCCCTCGCTCGGGCAGCAGCGGCAGCCGTAATCGCTGCAGTCGGTGAAGCCGTTGGAGTCGTTGTCCAGTCCGTCGGAGCACGTCACGGCGTCCCCCTCGGTGCCTGTGCACTGCCCCACCTCCCACATGCAGTCGAAGTCGTCGCAGTCCGTGTACCCGTCCCCGTCGTTGTCCACGCCGTCGGAGCAGTTGGTCTCCGTGCAGTCGGGGAAGGTGGCCTGGCAGGAGAAGTCGTCGCAGTCCGTGTGGCCGTCTCCGTCGTTGTCCACGCCGTCGGAGCACTCCGCGCCCACCTCCTCCACCGCGTCACACACCGGGTCCGACCAGCAGTCGCGATCCGCACAGTCCGTGAAGGAGTCCCCGTCGTTGTCCGAGCCGTCATCGCAGACGGACTCGATGCAGAGCGGGTCGTCGGCGCAGTCCCAGTCGTTGCAGTCGATGTGGCCGTCATTGTCATCGTCGAGCCCGTCTCCGCAGTTGGTCTCGGTGGGACACACGGTCACGTTCGGGTGAGCGTTGCAGGAGGGGTCTTCGCAGTCGATGAGGTTGTCACCATCGTTGTCCACGCCGTCGATGCAGCTCGCGTCGGTGTTCTCTGTCGGCACGGGGCAATCCACCGTGCCCAGGCAGTCGGAGTCGTCGCAGTCGGTGTCACCGTCGCTGTCGTTGTCCAGCCCATCACCGCAGAGCGACTCCGTGCAGGCGGGGTCGTCGGTGCAGTCCCAGTCCTGGCAGTCTACGAAGCTGTCTCCGTCATTGTCCACGCCGTCGTCACAGACCTCGGCGATGGTGGAGGCGCAGTCGGTGGGAGCGCCCTCCACCAGGTCCGCGTCGGATCGGGGCATGATGAAGTACTTGAAGAAGTAGTTCATCACCCCCGACACCTGGGAGTAGCAGGTGTCCACCGCCACGGCGCCGAAAAAGTCGAACAGCTCGTCGTCCGCCACAAGGCCCCCGGTCAAGGTCATCTCCTGGTACTGATCGTTCTTGTCGGTGACGCGCGCGTTCTCCACCCGCACGAGCACACCCTCCCACTGCTCTGCGTCCGGAT